>CBQVAZ010000001.1:0-40075 GCA_967720205.1 uncultured Gemmatimonadaceae bacterium
TCCCCGATCACGAGCACGTGCACTTTGCGCGCTCGCTCCAGCAGATCGACGAGACGGGCTCTTTCGATTAGGGGCGTGTGAAGTTGGTCGGCCATGCCGGGGGTCAACCTAGGGCGGGATGGCCGTGATGGTCAACGAGTGCAGGTTAGCGAGCTTCCGCCGTTAGTTTTGCTTTGACCTTTGACCTTTGACCTCTGACCACTCCCTCATTAGACGTCGTCGTCACACGTGGCTCGATCGTCGAGTCGTACCATCGCGTCCACGCCGCTGTCGTGCGCGACGACGCCATCGTCTCGACCACGCGCGACCCGGGTCTCGTCGCCTCGTGGCGCTCATGCGCAAAGCCGTTTCAGGTCATGCCGTTCCTGGAAGAGGGCGGGCACACCACGCTCAATTGGGGCGACGACCAACTCGCCCTCGCCTGCGCTTCACACGGCGGTGAACCGGAGCACATCGCGATCGCCAAGGCGATGCTCAAGGACATCGGGCTCGAGGAAGGGGACCTCGCCTGCGGCGTGCACGAGCCGCTCTCCGCGCGCGGCGTGAAGATGCTGCGCGACGCGGGCCTGCGCCCGACGCGCCTGCATAACAACTGCTCCGGCAAGCACTCGGCGATGCTCGCGCGCGCGCACCTGGCCGGCTGGTCCACGCACGGCTACGAGCGCGAAGGTCATCCCGTCCAGGAAGGATGCCTAACGAGCGTCGCTGAATGGACCGGCGTGCCGCCGAGTGACATCGATCGTGGTGTCGATGGCTGTGGTGTGGTCGTCTTCAACCTTCCGTTGGAAGCGATGGCTCGCGCCTACGCACGCTTCGCAGCTGCCGTCGCACGCGGCGAGCCTACGCCCACGCGCATATCAGCCGCGATGAGTGCGCGGCCATTCCTGGTCGGCGGCAGCGACCGGTTCGATACCGTGATCATCGAAGAAACGCGCGGCAACGTGATCGCCAAGATCGGCGCCGAGGGCGTTCACTGCGCGGCGGTCATCGATCAGGGGATCGGCATCGCTGTAAAGGTCGAAGACGGTGCTGCACGCGCACAGTATCCGGCACTACTCGAGGTTCTGCGGCGCTTCGGCGTTTGTGATCCGCTACCCGCGCGGCTTGTCGATTTCGCGCGCCCGAAGATTCGCAACACGCGAGGCGAGAACGTTGGTGAGGTCTGTCTGGCTTCCGCGAGCACCGCGGGTGCCGCGGCGCTGCGTTAGGCAACTTCCACCACGCGGCGCCAAGTATCAGGTCGCAATGATTCGATGACGTCTTCCAAACCCACATCGACTACTGTGCCAGCGCTCAACGCTGAGCTGCGCGCACTGGTAAGGCTGGCCGGTGCAATCTGTGGCTCGTCAACCAGCGTGGTGCGCACCGCACTCGAAGACGCTGTGCGATCGGTCCGTCCGGTCTGGGCGGAGGAGGTGATTCTTCAGTCGTATCTGTTCGCGGGCTTTCCGCGCACGCTCAATGCGATGCGTGAATGGCGTCGTGCGTCGGGTCGAGCCGTGCAAGCAGATGCGCTTGTCGAGAATTGGGATGACGTCGCGGAATGGACGCGTCGTGGCGAGGAGACATGTCGTGCCGTGTACGGCTCGCACTATGAGAAACTGCGAGAGAACATCCGGGCGCTGCATCCCGCGCTCGACGCGTGGATGATCACCGAGGGCTACGGCAAGGTGCTTTCGCGCGGCGCGCTCGATCTACTCGTGCGCGAGCTGTGCATTGTGGCGGCGTGTGCGGTGTCGGGCCAGGAGCGTCAACTGCGCTCGCACTTGCTTGGCGCGCGGAACGTCGGCGCGAGCGCCGCGCAGATCGAAGGTACGCTCGATGCGATTGCGGATCTTATGTCGGAGCGTGATGCGCGTGAGGCAAAGAGCCTTTGGCAGCGACTCCAAGTCGTGGTCTTAGGCTGACACCCAACTCCAACCCCTAACCATTGTGTTTTTAGACCGTGTCATCGTTAGGGTCGAGGCCGGAACCGGTGGGAGTGGTGCGTCGTCCTTCCGTCGCGAGACGTACGTCCCCATGGGCGGGCCCGACGGCGGCGACGGCGGTCGCGGCGGCGACATCATCGCGCGTGGAGACAACAATCTCGCGACGCTGCTCGACTACACATACAAAGACCAGTGGGTCGCCGAGCGCGGTCAACATGGCAAGGGCGCAAACAAGACGGGGAAGTCCGGAGCCGACGTCGTGCTTCCCGTCCCGGTGGGCACCGTTATCCGCGACGCAAACAGCGCCGAATGGTTAGGCGAAATCCTCGAGTCCGGCGCCGAGATCATCGTTGCGCGTGGCGGCCGCGGTGGCCGCGGCAATGCGTTCTTTGTTACCGCCACGCACCAGTCCCCACGCGAATGGCAGCCAGGGGAAGAGGGACAGAAGCGCACGCTGGAGCTGGAGCTCAAGCTCATCGCCGACGTCGGTCTGGTCGGTGAGCCTAACGCCGGCAAATCCACGCTGCTGTCTGTCATCTCGGCGGCGCGTCCCAAGATCGCCGATTATCCGTTCACGACACTCGTTCCAAACCTTGGAGTCGTGCAGCTCTCAGATCACCGCACGTTCGTCGTCGCCGACATCCCGGGCATCATCGAGGGTGCGCACGAAGGGAAAGGACTCGGCCTGCGATTCTTGCGACACATCGAGCGCACGCGTCTGCTCGCGTTTCTCATTCCGGTCGATTCGCTGGATTGGCAGGAAGAGTACAAGCGGCTGCGTCACGAGATCGCCAGCTACTCGCCGGAGCTAGCCGAGAAGCCACACTGCGTCGTGTTCACGAAGATGGATTTGTTAGGCGGTGACCCGCCTCCCGAGATCGACGCGTCCGGCGCGTTCGGCGTATTCGCGATCAGCGCCGCGGCACGCACGAGTCTCGACACCTTACTCGCCGCGTGGTGGACGAAGCTGCTGCAACTGCGCGCTGACGCAGAGAAGGCGAGTCGTGCAGACGCCGTCCTCTAACGCCTCAGCGACCAACTGCAACGCATCGATAATCGCCGCAGATGACGAGCGGTACCCCGCGATGCTGCGCACACTGCGCGACCCACCCCCTCGTATCTTCACGCTAGGCAACACAACGCTGCTTTCGCAGACGGCCGTTGCAATCGTAGGAACTCGCAATGCTACGGCCTATGGCCTCCGCACTACCAAGAACATCGCGAGCGCTTTGGCTCGCTCCGGCGTTGTGATCGTGAGTGGAATGGCCCGCGGCATCGATGCCGCAGCGCATGAAGCCGCACTCGATGCGAACGGTCCGACCATCGCCGTACTCGGCACAGGCGTCGACGTGCCGTATCCAGCGAGCCACCGGGCCCTGCACGCGCGCATTGCCAAACACGGTCTCATTATGTCGGAGTTGCCCTGCGGCGCACGCGCTCATCGCGGATCTTTTCCTCGGCGCAATCGACTGATCGCAGGGCTCGCTCGCGCGGTGATCGTGACGGAAGCTCCCGTGAAGAGCGGCGCGCTGATCACAGCCAACGTTGCCAACGATATCGGGCGTGACGTCGGCATGGTGCCGGGGAACATCGATTCGCCGGCGAGTGAAGGGAGCAATCGCCTGCTGCGCGACGGTGCCACGCCGATCTTGAGCCTGGCTGACGCGCTCACGTTAGGCGGCGTCTCAGCAGATGCTACCGCGGCCGTGCGCCCGAATGCCGCCGAGCTGACAGAAGACGCGCAATTGCTTTGGCGTGCGCTATCCGCCAGCGGCCCGCTCTCTGCCGACGCACTCGCCCGAGCGGGCGGGCTCGAGGCGCGTCGCGCTGGACCTGCGCTGGCCGCGCTGGAGATCGCGGGATGGGTCGAGATCGATCATGCCGGAGTGATCTTCGCCAAGTAGCTTGAACGGTGTGAGCAGCACCGCTCGTCACCTTTATGTGCACGTGCCGTTTTGCGCGCGGCGCTGCTCCTATTGCGACTTTGCCATCGCTGTGCGCCGCGACCTCCCCGTGCAACACTATGTGGACGCGCTTGGCGCCGAGCTGTCGCTGCGTCTCGGGGCCGGCGCGCTCGAAGTCGACACGATCTATCTCGGCGGTGGCACGCCCTCGATCCTCGGATCTGACGGCGTTACTGCGCTGCTCACGCTCCTCAGACGATACGTCAGCGACGCACCTAACGCCGAAGTCACAATCGAAGCGAATCCTGAAGACGTTAGTCAAAACGCCGTGCGCCAGTGGCGTGAGATTGGCGTCACGCGTGTCTCGTTAGGTATCCAGTCCTTCGAGCCTCGCGTGCTGGAATGGATGCACCGGGTGCACGACGCCGCGACGGCACGGCACGCCGCCGGCATCATCGCGAACGCCGGCTTCGCGTCCTGGTCGCTGGACCTCATCTTCGCGCTTCCTGACCACCTGGAGCGCGACTGGCAACGCGATCTCGATCAAGCGCTCGCGCTCGATCCGCCACACATCTCGGCGTACGGCCTAACGGTTGAGCCGCATACTGCGCTCTCGAAATGGGTCGCGCGAGGAGCCGTGACCGATACACCCGAAGAGCGATACGAGAACGAATTCCTTGTGACGCACGAGCGACTCGTGGCGGCCGGCCTCGAACACTACGAAGTGTCGAACTATGGAAGGGCGGGCCACGAGAGCAGGCACAACTCCGCCTATTGGTCCAAGGCGCCGTACATCGGTGTTGGACCGTCTGCGCATTCGTTCGATGGACGTGAGCGGCGCTGGAACGCACGCGAATACCAGGCATGGGCCGCCCAAGCGGCAGCAGGCAGCGATCCTCTGGCAGGAAACGAGGTATTAACAGCCGAGCAGCGGTTCCTGGAGGATTTGTACCTCGGACTTCGCTCGTCCAGCGGTCTCAGCGTTGACCAGGTTCAGCCAGAGATCGTCGAGAAATGGCGGGAACAAGGGTGGGCTCAGGCTGAGCGCTCGCGCGTGCGCCTTACGCCGCAGGGTTGGCTGAGGCTCGACGCCCTCGTCTCAGCCTTGACCGCTTACTCAAACCATTGCTAGGTTTGCACTTATGCCACGTCCCGAGCTCTCGGATCGCGAACGCCGCGTGCTCGAAGCAGTAATCCAGTCTTACGTGGAAACTGCCGAGCCTGCAGGGTCGCGCAATATTGCGCGACGGTTCGGCCTGGGCGTCTCTCCCGCCACGATCCGCAACACAATGAGCGATCTGGAGGAAAAAGGCTTTCTCTATCATCCGCACACGTCGGCGGGTCGAGTGCCCACCGACCTGGCGTATCGCATCTACGTCGACTCACTGACGCGACGAGCCGGCGCGACGGCCGCCGAAACAGGCCGCCTGACCGACGAGCTAGGCGGCGTTGGCCCATCTTCGACAATCGCAACGATTCTGCGACGCGCCGCGCAGAGCTTGTCGGTCGTATCGCAGGAGCTGGGCGTGGCGTTAGGCCCGCGACTGGATCACGCAGTCCTGCAGCGGCTCGAGCTGACGCGACTGTCGCACGAGCGTCTGCTGCTCGTTCTGACGCTCCAGGCCGGGGGCGTGCGCACGATTTTCGTCGAGGTTGGCGGACAGATCGCCGATAGCGCCGTCGCTGAAGTCGCCCACGTACTCAACGAACGTCTCGCCGGCCTTTCCCTCTCGGAAATCCGCACCACGCTGGCGTCGCGGGTGCGCGATTCCGCGCCATCGCGCGATGCGCATGAGCTGCTCAACGTCTTCGTGCAGGAAGGGGACGTTCTCTTCGATGTCCCGCTGGTCCCGGACGATGACGCCGTTGTGCTAGGGCAGACGTCGGTGCTCGCTGAACAGCCCGAATTCGCGAGCGGCGATAACATGCGGCGACTGATCGCGCTGACAGATCGGCAGGAACAGTTGGCCGAGATGCTGCGTCGGCGCAGTGAAAGCTCAGGCATTTCGATTACTATTGGGAACGAACACGCCGATCCACGAATGGAGCACCTGACGCTAGTCACCGCGTCGTACCACGCGGGTCCGCTTTCGGGCGTGATCGGTGTGATCGGCCCGACTCGCATGCCGTACGAGAAGGTGATCGCGCTCGTTAGGCACGCCTCGCAACTGGTTTCCGAAGTCCTGCAATAATCCATGGCCGATTTCTACAAGACCCTCGGCGTCTCGCGCGACGCGTCGGACGACGACGTCAAGAAGGCGTACCGCAAGCTTGCGGTGAAATACCACCCCGATCGCAATGGTGGCTCGCACGATTCCGAGGAGAAGTTCAAGGCAATTACGGAAGCGTACGACGTGTTGCGCGATCCGCAGAAGCGTGCCGCGTACGATCGCTACGGCGAGGAAGGGCTTCGCAGTGGTGGCATGCCAGGAGGCTTCCACCACGTCGATCTCAGCGAAGCGCTCAACATCTTCATGCGCGACTTCGGCGGCTTCGCCGGAGGGTTGGGCGATCTTTTTGGGAGCGCGCGCCGCTCGTCAGGCGGTCCGCGTGCCGGTGCCGACGTAAAGGTCACGATCGAGTTGACGTTGCCTGAGGTGGCAACTGGTATCACCAAGACCGTCACGGCTAAGCTGCTCGATCCTTGCGATGCGTGCTCCGGCTCGGGTGCGGAAGCCGGAACCAAACCACATCGCTGTCAGACATGCGCCGGCAGCGGCGAAGTACGCCGCGCGGAGCGCTCGTTCTTCGGCCAGTTCGTGAGCGTCGTGCCGTGTCCGACGTGTTCCGGCGAAGGCGTGGTGATCGGCGCCGTCTGCAAGAAGTGCCGTGGCGAGGGACGCATCCGCGGCGAGCACACGATCCCGATTCAGATCCCTGCGGGTGTCGCGACAGGTCAGTACATGACGCTTCGCTCCGTCGGTAATGCGGGTCCTCGCGGTGGACCGCGCGGGGACGTTCTCGTCGTGTTCGACGTGCTCGACGATCCACGCTTCGAGCGCGACGGTGAAGATCTCTACACCGAAGTTCTCGTGTCCTATCCGCAGCTCGTGTTAGGCGCGGACGTCGAGGTACCTGCTGTGCACGGCACACTGCGCGTGCGTATCCCAGCTGGGACGCAGAGCGGTCAGATGCTGCAGCTGCGCAGCCGAGGTCTGCCACGGGTGAACGGTGGTGGCATCGGCGATCTGCACGTGCGCGTGCAGCTCTGGACGCCGAGCTCCCTCGCGCCGGAAGAAGAGGCACTCATCGCGCAGCTCGCGACGATGCAGCGCGTGCCGGATCAGCCACGCGAAAAGGGATTCTGGACACGTATGAAGGAAGCGTTAGGCGCGTGAGCTGGTCGGCGGTTCGCATACTGCCGAGCGAAAGCCAAGCGGGCCGCGACGCGATCGTCGCGGCCCTTTTTGCGTGCGGTGCACAGGCCGTTGTCGAAGACGGTCCTGCAATCGTCACTCACTTTCGAGTAACGTCCGACCTCGCACCGATCCGCTCGGCGATTCTCGCAGCCGACCCCGGCGCGACCATAACTGATGCGGCGATCGGCGATGAAGACTGGAGCGTTGCGTGGCGCTCGCGGGTGAAGGCGCATGACGCTGGGTCGTTCACCGTTACGCCGCCCTGGCTCGCTGACGCGTTCGATCCGGCCCGGACAATCGTGATCGATCCGGGTATGGCGTTCGGCACCGGTGACCACGCGAGCACCCGCGGCGTTCTGCGTCTCCTGCCTCGAATGCTCCAGCGGGGCGATGTCGTGGCGGATCTTGGTGCGGGGAGCGCCGTTCTATCCATCGCTTCGGCCAAACTCGGCGCTGCGCGCGTGTATGCGATCGAATCCGATCCTGATGCGTTCGGCAACGCGACGACGAATGTGAGCATGAATGGCGTTCAGGAATCGGTGCATCTCATCGAAGGTGATGCGTTCGCGCTTTTGCCACTTGTTGCGCCGGTGCAACTGATTCTCGCGAACATCATCTCGTCTGTTCTCATCGAACTGTTGCCGATCATCAAGGACTCGCTGACGCGAGATGGCCGCGCCATTTTGAGCGGTGTGCTCTCGAGCGAAAAACTCGAACTCACTCGAGTGCTCGAGGCAAACAACTGGCAGATACTCGACGAGTGGAGCGAGGACGACTGGTGGACGGTGGCAACGGCAGCGGCTTAGCAGCTTTTTTCTGCGCCGATGAGGCGCTGGAACCTGGCGCGACGATCTCGTTAGGCGAGGGGGTCGCGCGGCACATGCGCGTGCTGCGTCTGTCCATCGGCAGCCGCGTAACCGTACTCGACGGCATAGGGCATCGCGCGCAGGGTCGCGTCACGAAAACGGGAACGTCGTCGGCGACGATCGAGATCGACGAAGTGCTGGCGCACTTGCCGCCACCGAGCGTGCATCTCCTGGTTCCGATCGCTGATCGCGACCGAATGCTCTGGTTAGGCGAGAAGGTTGCCGAGCTTGGGACCACGAGTTGGCGGCCGGTGCTCTGGCGCCGCTCGCGCAGTGTGAAACCGCGCGGCGAAGGGATGATGTTCCAGGGACGTTTGCGTGCGCGCATGGTGAGCGCGCTGGAGCAAAGCGCGGGGACGTGGCTCCCACAGCTTTACCCAGATGCGTCGCTCGATCGCGCGCTCACGGCGCTGCCACAGGGGTTGCGTCTCGTGCTCGATCCAGGTGCGGAGGCGAGCATCGCGTCGCTCGCAAACATTTCCGCACCAGTGACAATTGCAGTCGGTCCTGAAGGCGGTCTCGAGGCGAGTGAAATCGCGACCCTCGCCGCGGCTCACTTCCAGCCGGTGAGACTGGGGGGCAATATCCTTAGGTTCGAGACAGCAGCGATAGCGGCGTTAGCGATTGTCCGGTCGCTGCTCGACGCACCGAATACCGCCTCGCCCCCATCCGATGTCGCCGACATGTCTATTCTGCAAAATCGTTAGGAAGGAGATCCCGGCGCAGATCATCGCCGAGGATGAGCACTGCATCGCGTTTCGTGACATCAGTCCGCAAGCGCCGGTGCACGTCCTGGTGGTCCCGCGCGAGCACGTCGATTCGCTGGCGCACGCGAAGGATGCGACAGCGCTCGGGAGAGTCCTGTTGATGGCGGCGGAGGTGGCGCGCGCGGAACGGATTACCGATGGCGGGTATCGTACGGTTCTAAATACGAATGCCGGGGCGGGACAGACCGTCTTTCATCTTCATGCGCATGTGTTAGGCGGAAGAAAGATGACCTGGCCGCCAGGCTAGATCGGGGCAATGGAACAAAGCGGTAGCGCGGACACACGCGGACGAACACAGGCAGACGCGGAGAACTGCTGTGGTTTAAGAAGGCGTTCGCGTTCGTCCTTGCTTTCTCCGCGTTGGTCCGCGCTCACGCTTTTGATCCTGGCCGTCACGGTGGCTTCGAGCGCGTTAGGTGCCCTCGCCGCGCAGCGCTACATGCGCCTGGAACCCAACGTTCCGTACGACGGCCGTTTCACGTTCGCGCGCCTGCGCTACGTCCGTTATCCGGGTTGGTCGTATGACTATCCCACCATGGAACGGCACCTCATGACCATGGTGCGTGAGGTAACGTCGCTCAGGCCACATATGACCGGCAGCAACATCCACACGATGGATGACCCGGCGCTGCTCAAGTATCCCGTCGCCTATCTCTCCGAGCCGGGTTACTGGGTGCCAAACGAATCTGAAGTGCTGGGGCTGCGCACGTACCTGGCGAAGGGCGGTTTCCTGATCGTCGATGATTTCATGCGCGGCGAGTGGGCGAACTTCGAGTACCAGATGCGGCGAGTGCTGCCTAACGCACGGATCGACAGGCTGGACGTGTCGCACCCGATCTTCGACACGTTCTTTCATATCCGGACGTTGGAGATGAAGTATCCGCACGACCCGTATCTCGACGCCGAGTTTCTCGGGATCCACGAGGACAACGACCCGACCAAGCGGCTGTCCGTCGTCATCAATTACAACAACGACATCGGCGACTATATGGAGTGGTCGGATGACAACTGGTGGCCCGTGAACATCACGAACGAGGCGTACAAGTTCGCGATTAACTACATCATCTACGGTTTGACGCGATAACGACCGAAAGCGGCAGGGCGGACGAACGCGGAGCAAGCCGAGACGAACGCGGACTGCAATTGGGCAGAACAACAGTCCCGTCCGCGTGGGTCTTGCAGTCGTCTGCGTTGGTCCGCGCTCCCGCTTTTGGGACGAAAGTTGCGCGGGAAACCGTTGACCGATCCCCCGGTTGCGCCCTAGACTAAAGACTTGCTCAACCAGGCCGCGAGGCGGCCGCCCAGGGGGGAATCACGTTTGTCCGAAGTCATTATTCACGACGAAGAGAACTTCGAGCGCGCGCTCAAGCGCTTCAAAAAGAAGATCGAGAAAGCCGGAATCCTTTCCGATCTTCGCAAGCACCGACACTATGAGAAACCGTCGGAGCGCCGGAAGCGCAAAATGAACGCGGCACGACGCAAAGGCCGCCGGCCGCGGTCGGCCTGATCTCGTCGCGACGGCCGCGCCCACGTTAGGCGCCGCCGTGATCGCTTCCCCCGTACTCTCGAGCCCGGTCCGGCACGAACGCCAGATCGGGCTCGCCGCGTCTCTCCACTCCTCGCCATGAATCGCCACGCCCTCGCGGTTCTCGAGTTCCCTCGCGTACTCGACCTTGTGGCCGAACGCTGCGCGTCCGGCCTCGGCGCGGAGCGCTTCCGGACCTTCATGCCGCACGACGATCGTGCTGCGCTCGAGCGCGAGCACGGGCGTGTCGCTGCGGTCCGAGCGCTACTAGACGGGGACGTCGGATGCCCATCGGAGACTATTCCCGACCTCGGCAAGGCGCTGGATCAATTGCGCGTCGTCGGAAGCGTGCTCACCGGGCAGTCGCTCCTCGGAGTCGCGACACTGCTGCGCTCGTCGCGCCTAACGAAAGTCGCGCTGGCCGATGAGCGGCAGCCTGCCATGGCGATCGCGCTCTTGGAGGACCTGCGCGGCCGGCTGGTCGTCGCGTCGCGCGATGAAGAACGTCTTACGCGCGCGCTCGAGCCCGATGGCACCCTGCGCGACGATGCGTCTCCGCTGCTTCGCAAATTGCGGCGCGAGTTGCGCGCTGGCGAAGGTGAGCTCGTCTCACTGCTCGAACGCACGATGCAGCGTCTCGATCCGCATCATCGTGTTACCGACATGTCTGTCACGATGCGCAACGGTCGCTGGGTGATTCCAATCCGGCGCGAGGCGCGTACAGTCGTCGGGGGGCTCGTGCACGACGCGTCGGCGACAGGAAACACGCTTTTTGTCGAGCCGCCGGCAGCCATCGAAGCATGCAACCGTTTGCGGGAGCTCGAAGCGGACGAGGTCGCCGAAGTCGAGCGGCTGCTCGCCGAGCTTACTGACGCCGTTCGACCGCTTCACGAGCAACTCGAGGCCGCCTCGGACGCGCTCGTCGAGCTGGACACGCTTCGTGCACGCGCTCGGTTCGCGATCGACCTCCGCTGCGGGAGCGTATCGCTCGACGAGCCTGGGACAGGGTTCGCGATCAAGAACGGCCGGCACCCGCGGCTGCTGGCGCAAGGGATCGATGTCGTCCCCTTCGATCTGAGCATGGCACCTAACGAGCGCACGCTGCTCGTGTCCGGCCCGAACACCGGCGGTAAGACCGTCCTCCTCAAGTGCCTCGGCCTCTTTGCGGCGCTGGTGCAAAGCGGCATTCCGGCACCGGTTGCCGACGGAAGCCGCCTCGGCGTCTTCGACGATATCTTCGCCGACATCGGCGACGAGCAGTCCATAGAAGCCAGCCTCTCCACGTTCAGCGCGCACGTGAAGAACCTCGCTGAAATCCTGGACCGCGCGACGCCGCGTTCGCTCGTGCTCATCGACGAGCTTGGATCGGGAACCGATCCTGTCGAAGGGGCCTCGTTAGGTGGCGCCATTCTGGAGGAGCTCACCCGGCGTGGCGTCCTGACGGTTGCCACGACGCACCTCGGCGCGCTCAAAGACCTCGCCGCCGAGACACCCGGCGTCGTGAATGCATCACTGCAGTTCGACGAAGAAGCCCTGAGCCCGACCTATCATCTCATCAAGGGGTTGCCGGGCCGCTCATACGGCATTCGGATCGCGCGGCGCCTCAAACTGTCCGACGCGATCATCGCCCGCGCAGAGGAGCGCGTGCCGAAGGCCGAACGCGACGTGAATGCGCTGCTGGCGAGCCTCGAGGAACGCGATCGTGCGCTGGCCGCGCGTGAGCGCGACGTCGCATCGTCCCAGGAATCCGCGTCGGCCCGCGCGAGACGCCTGGCAGAGCGCGAACAGCACGTGCGAGATCGTGAGCGCACTGTCGAACGTCAGTCGAGGCAGGAAGCGCGACGCTACCTCCTGGACGCCCGGGCCGACATCGAGCGCACGATCCGATCGCTCAAGAAAACAGAGCCGGATCAGATGGATGAAGCGGCGCGCGCGGCACGTCGCTCTGTCGAGGAGATGGCCGAAGCGCACTCCAAGGGCCTCGAGGCGCTCGACGCCGCGGAGCGCCGCAGCGTGGCACCTAACGAGCGAGCAATGGCCGACGAGCTCGCGGCCGGCGACACGGTGGATGTCCTGTCTCTTGGAGGGCGACCCGCGCTCGTCGTGGAAGTGCGCGGTGACGCCGCCCTCGTTGCGTTCGACGCAGTCAAATTGACCGTTTCACTCTCGGATGTGCGTCGCAGCGCTGCAGGTGCGACGCCCGAGACGCGCATACCAGTGCTCGGCGACATCCCGGAGGTTCGCGCGAGTACTGAGATCGACGTGCGCGGGATGCGGGTGGACGAAATCGACGATCTCGTTATGCAGGCGCTCGACGCGGCGATCCGCGCCGACCTCAAGTCGCTGCGCATCATTCACGGCAAAGGGACGGGCGCGCTGCGCGCAAGGGTCGCGGAGATGCTCCAGAAGGACACGCGTGTCGCATCGTTCCGTCTTGGCGCCTGGAACGAGGGCGGTGCCGGCGTTACCGTAGCAGAACTGTGATTCCAGACGAGGAAGTCGATCGCATCCGCGAGTCGGCAGACATCGTTCAGATAATCGGCGAGCACGTTGCTCTCCGTCGCGTGGGGAACGACTGGCGCGGCCCGTGTCCCTTTCATCAAGGGACGCATCGCAACTTCTCGGTCTCGGCGCGCCGCAAGCTGTACCACTGCTTCGTCTGCGACGAGAAGGGAAGCGTCTTCACGTTCCTGCAGCGGCGACTGGGTGTGGATTTCCCAACCGCCGTGCGCATGGTGGCTGAGAAGTCGGGGCTCGAAGTCCGCGAAGTGCGGCAACAGCGCGAGGGTCCCGATCCGCGCGAGCCGTTGTGGGAGATTCAGACCGCGGCGTCGGAATTCTTCACGTCCGTGCTTTGGGACGATCCGTTAGGCGCACCGGCGCGTGAGTACATCGCCGAGCGCGGCGTCTCCAAGGAGCTCGCCGATCGTTTCGGGCTCGGCTTCGCACCGCGCGAGATCGGTCTGCTGCGCGCGCATCTGACCTCGTTAGGCTACGAGGAGCCGAAGCTCCTGGAAGCTGGATTGCTCGTGCAGCGCGATGAGGGGGCCGAGCCCCGCCCGCGCTTCCGCGGCCGACTCATGTTCCCGATTCACGACCTGGCCAGCCACATTGCCGGCTTCGGCGGCCGTCTCATTGGGCCGGGCGAGCCCAAGTACCTCAACTCGGCCGAGTCGCCGATCTTCGTCAAGGGAAAACTGCTATACGGATTGCACACCGCCCGTTTGGCGGCGCGGCGCGAGGATCGCATCCTGCTCGTCGAGGGCTACTTCGACGCGTTGCGGATCGTCTCGGCCGGGCTAGAAAGCGTCGTGGCGCCGTTAGGCACCGCGCTCACCGGCGATCAGGCGCAGCTTCTCACTCGCTACACGAAGAACACCTATTTGCTGTACGACGGCGACCCGGCCGGACTCAAGGCCACATTCCGAGCAGGTGACGAGCTGCTGCGCATGGGGGCGACGGTTCGCGTCGTGACGTTCCCCGACGGGGATGACCCCGACACGTTCGTCGCGCGCAACGGCGGTGCTGCCCTCGAGAAGCTGCTGGACCGCTCCCTCGACGTGTTCGAGAGAAAAATGCAGATCCTCGAGCGGGGTGGGTGGTTCGCGGATCTCCCGAAGCGTCGTGCCGCGTTGGATCGATTGCTGCCGACGTTGCGCGCGACGGCTGATCCGCTGCTGCGCGAGCTCTATATTGCGAGAGCGTCCGAAACGTCTGGCGTCGATCGGACGGTGCTAACTCGGGAGGTGGGTGGTGGACAGCCGGCTGAAACCCCGGCGCGAGGAGTTGAGCCTCGCAATGCGCCTCCTCCCACGAGGGGCACTGTTGCTGGGGGGGAAACGCCAGATCGGACCGTGCGTCGTGGCGACTTGGGGCGGCGCCCCACAGCGCGCGCAACGCCGGGAGGGGCAGCTGAGCGCGAGCTAGTGAGAGCGCTACTCAGGTTACCGCCGCTGGCGCCAAGTGCCGGTGAACGTTTACGATCGCACGCGATCACACTGCGTGATGCACGTTACCGTGAGATCCTGGAGCTGTTAATTGCGCGTGGAGGAGACGTGACACCTGAAATGGTCGCGAACGGCGGCGTGTTGAGCGACAATGCGATGTCGACGTACGACGAGCTTGTCGCCGCTCCCGAGGCGATTCAGGACGTACAGCGGACGATCGACGACGCGATCGCTCGGCTCAGAGTGCGCGCTCTCGAGGACGAGGCGGCGGATATCGATCGTCAGGTAGCGATCGCAAACGCGTCGGAGCAGGATGCGCTGATGCAACGCAAAACGCTGGTCCGAGACGAGATAAAATCGTTAGGCGGCATCGGCGCTCGGCGCTATGGGGTCCGAGGACGCTGATATGATGACAGGAGGCGTAGTGACACCTGAGATTCAACAACTGCTGGGCCTACAGTCGGTCGATGATCGCGTGGACGCGCTGCAGCGCGAGCTGGATGCGCTGGCGCCGCGACGCAAAGCGCTGGATGACGCGCGCGCTTCGGCAACGGCTGAACTGGCGGTGACAGAAAGCGGCATCGTTAACGACGACAAACGGCGCCGCGAGCTGGAGGAGCGACTTACCGATCATCGCTCGAAGCAGGAGCGCAACCTCGCCGCGCTGGATCAGGTAAAGCGCATCCGCGAGGCGACAGCCGCCATGGCGCAGGTCGAGGCCGGCAGGCGGGTGCTGATCGAGGAAGAGCAGGAGCTGGATACGCTTGTTAGGCGTGTCGTCACCTCGCGCGACTATGCCGTCAAGCAGCGTCGTGCGATCGAAGCGCTGGAAACGGCGCAGGCTGACGAGCGCAAATCGCTGGATGAGCAAGGCGCGAGCATAAGCGCAGAGCTAGCAAAGGTGCGCGGAGACCGCGCGCAGCAGGCGGGAGGGATCGGCCGCACAATCCTTTCGCGCTACGATCGCATCCGTGCTCGGCGCCGCGGTCACGCCGTTTTTCCGCTCTCGGGCGGTGCGTGTGCCTGTTGCGATACGGCGATCCCGATGCACCGCCGGAATGCGATGGCGACATCCGGTGGCATCGATGTGTGCGAGGCTTGCGGCGTGCTGCTCTACGCGGAGAAATGATGCTTGTTGCGTCACTCGCGCATTTCTAAGTTGCGCGTGTGACGCTCCCTTCAACCGTGCCTTGGGTTCGACCCGCGGCTCGCTGGATTTTTTCTCCGAGTGTGGATGAAGCGGTCGTGCGTCTGCTGGAACAAGAGGTCAAACTCCCCGCTCGCGTGTGCGCGCTTCTCGCGGCCCGCGGTTTCGGCGGACCAGACGCGGCCAAGCTCTATCTTCGCCCGCGCCTGAACCAACTGATCGACCCCGCACGAATGACGGGAGTCGACATAGCGGTGGAGCGCATCTCCCGCGCGATTGATACCGGGGAGCGCATTCTCGTGCACGGCGACTATGACGTCGACGGGATGTGTTCCACGACAATCATTACGCGTACGCTGCAAGCGCTGGGCGGGCAGCCGATTCCATTCATCCCGCACCGTCTGACTCACGGCTACGACCTAACGAGTGCCGGCGTTCAGGCAGCGAAGGAAAATGGCGTAACGCTCGTCATCACGTGTGACTGCGGCACGAGCGCGCTGCAACCGGTTGCCGAGCTCAAGGCGGCTGGGATCGACACGATCATCTGCGATCACCACTTACCCAGTGGGCCACTCCCCGCAGCCGTCGCCGTGCTCAATCCGCGCGCGCTACACTGTGAGTACCCAGACAAGGATCTGTGCGCAGCGGGCGTCGTGTTCAAGCTCGCGCAGGCCCTGCTTCGAGCGCGCGGCCGGAGCGACACGTTCGCCATGCGCATGCTGGACCTCGTGGCGCTCGCCACCGTAGCAGACGTCGCGCCGCTGCGAAACGAGAACCGTACTCTCGTTAGGTATGGGTTGCGGCTGCTTCAGGAAACGAGCAACGTGGGACTGCGTGCGCTCATCCGCGCCGTGGGGCTCGAAGGACGTGAGATCAACGCCGGACGCGTAGGCTTCGTGCTCGCGCCGCGCCTCAACGCAGCGGGTCGAGTGGGGCACGGCATAGCGGGAGTCGAGCTGCTGCTCGAGCGCGACGAAGACGCTGCCCTCTCACGCGCACGCGAGCTGGAAGAGTTGAACCGCGAACGCCAGGCGATCGACAGGCAGACGCTGGACGAAGCGCGATCGATGGCCGAACAGCTGGATCTGGAATCGACGTACGGCATCGTGCTCACGTCCCCGTCCTGGCACCCGGGCGTCATCGGGATCGTGGCGTCGCGCCTCGTCGAGGAGTTCACGCGGCCGGTCATCCTCATCGCGACGGACGCCGGCATCGGCAAAGGCTCCGGCCGATCGACGTCGCGTTTCGATCTGCACGGTGGGATCCTCGCCTGCCGCGAACATCTGCAGCGCTTCGGAGGTCATCGCGTCGCGGCAGGGCTCACGATCGCGCAGGACAAGGTTGCAGCCTTCACCGCGGCATTCAACGCCGTGGCGCGCGAGCGCCTAACGGCGGACGATCTCATCCCGGAGCAGCGCGTCGATCTCGAGGTCCCCATCGACGACGCGCTCTGGAAGCTCGAGGGGGCGGTGCGGCACTTCGAGCCATTCGGCATGGGGAATCCGGCGCCGACCTTTCTTTCACGCGGGCTCACGCTCGCGGCACCACCGCGAACGGTCGGCTCCGATGGGCTCAAGCTGGCGCTTCGCGGGGAGCAGGGCTCGCTCGAGGCGATCGGCTGGGGGATGGCCGATCTCGCCGCGACGCTCGTGCCCGGAGCCGTGCTCGACGTCGCGTACCGTCTGGAGCGGGACGAGTATCAGGGAGAAGAGCGGATCGTCGCCAGGCTCTGCGCGGTGCGCGCCTAACGCGTGCGCATCATCGCCGGCGAGTGGGGTGGCCGGTCGATCCGCGTGCCGCGCGACGCGCGCGTCCGTCCTACCGCCGATCGGGCGCGCGAAGCGTGGATGTCGATCGTGCAACCGTCCCTCCCCGGCGCCAAGGTGCTCGATCTTTTTGCCGGGTCGGGAGCGTTGGGGCTCGAGGCCCTGTCTCGCGGCGCGGCCAGCGCCGACTTCGTCGAGATCACGCCGGCAAGTCTCCAGACGCTGCGCGACAACATCGAGAGCCTGGGTGCCGTGGATCGCGCGCACGTGCATCGCGCCGACGCGCTCCGTTTCGCTGGAAAGCTCGAGCCCGGGGAATTTGACGTCGCCTTTGCCGATCCACCGTACAACCTTGGGCTCGCGAAGCGCCTAACTTCACTCTGGCTGCACCGTCCGTTCGCCGCGATACTTGGAGTCGAGCATGACACGCACGAAGAGCTGCCGGACGGCGGCGATACGCGTGTGTACGGCGGCACCGCAATCACCCTCTACCGAGCCTAACGACGCATGCCGACAATCGGCGTCTACGCGGGCAGCTTCGATCCCATCACGCGCGGTCACGAGGACCTGATCCGCCGCGCGCTCACGTTTGTCGACACGCTGATCGTGGCCGTCACGACGAACGTGAACAAGCAGCCCTTGTTCTCCGTCGCTGAACGCGTCGCGATGGTCCGCACGGCAGTCGGCGAGGAGAGCCGCGTGGACGTGCAGACGTTCGAGGGCTTGCTCGTCGACTTTGCTCGCACGAGCGGGGCCAAGCTGCTGATCCGCGGTCTGCGCGCTGTGTCGGACTTCGAGTACGAGTATCAGATGGCCCTGATGAACCGGCACCTCGAGCCGGTGCTGGAAACGATCTTCATGGTGCCGACGCTCGATACGTCATACATCTCCTCGAGTCTCGTGCGCGAGGTCGCGCGGTTCGGCGGCTCCCTGCAATCGCTCGTGCATCCGGAAATCGCGGCGGCGCTGGAGCGGCGCGCGCGCGGCTCGTAACCCTGGGACTCCGGTGCATCCGTTTATCGCGGAAGTGCGCAGGCGCGCGTCCGCACAGCGTGTGCGGCTGGCGCTCGCCGAGTCGTGGGATGACCGCGTGCTCCATGCAGCCAGCTTCCTCGCCCGCTGGGGAATCGCAGAGCCCGTGCTCGTGCTGGATCCCGAGCGACCTGATTCGCACGCGGCCGCCAAGTCCGTTGGCGTCGACACGATCGATCCGCTGACGCACGGCGGCTTAAAGGAGCTGGAGGACGAGCTGTTGCAGCGACGGCGCCGCCGCGAAGGCGGCCTAACGACTGAGGAAGCCGCTCGCCTTGCCCGCGAGCCGCTGTTCTACGCCGACTATCTCGTGCGCCGTGGCGAGGTGGCCGGGAGCGTCGCCGGCTGCGTGTACACGACTGCGGAGGTGCTGCGCGCCGCGATCTGGCTTGTGGGACCGGCGCCGGGTGTGGCCACCGTTTCCAGCGCGTTCTACATGGCCACGCGCGCGTTTCGCAGCGATCAGCCTGAAATCGTCACCTTCGCGGATTGCGCCGTGGTGCCGCAGCCCACGGCCGAACAGCTTGCCGACATCGCGATTGCTGCCGCGCGTGATAGAAAGCGCATTGTGGGTGACGATCCGATCGTGGCATTTCTGTCATTTAGTACACTCGGCAGCGCGACGAACGAATCCGTCGAGCGCGTGCGTCTCGCCGTCGCCATCACCCGTGAACGCGACAGTTCGCTGCGCATCGACGGCGAATTACAGGCGGATGCGGCGCTGATGCGAGAAGTTGCAGCGCGAAAAGCCCCGGCGAGCCCGGCTGCAGGTTTAGCGAACGTTCTTATCTTCCCGTCGCTCGACGCAGGGAACATCGCGTATAAGTTGATTGAACGACTAGCGGGTGCGTTTGCGATCGGTCCGATCCTTCAAGGACTTGCACGTCCGTGCTCCGATCTGTCGCGAGTCGCCTCCGCTGACGACATTATCAACGTCGCCGCGATTACTGCCCTGCAATCGCACGACGTAGGGGCGTGAACAGGCAGGCCCAACGGAGAAAGGCAATGAGTTTTGCAATACATAAGGAGGGTGAAGTCTGCGTAGTGGGCGTGGAGGGGCAGTTGATCGTTGGCAATCGCCAGGAGCTCAAGCAGAAGGTGCTGGATGAGATCGAGCGCGGCGAACGCAAGTTTTTAGTCGACTTCAGTCAAACCGGATACATCGACAGCTCGGGCCTCGGCGTGCTGGTCTCGCTGTCCAAGAAGATTCGTGAGCATGGTGGCGAGCTGCGCCTAACCAACCTTAACGAAGACTTGAAGACGCTTTTCGAGCTGACCAAGCTCGACACGCTGTTTCAGATCGCGGAGACTCGCGAGCGCGCGCTGGAAAGTTTCTAGGCGCAGCGAGATCCGTCGCCTAACGAGCAACGTGGTCAACCTGCCGGTCCCCCCATCCTCCGGCTCCGCTTCCGCTCCACACGAGTGGGCCGTGTTACCGTACGATCTTCGCTTCCCGAGCGACGTACGCTTCGTGGAACGCGCCGTCGAGCTGGTCGTCGACCGCTGCCGCTCGGCGGGTTTCCCCGCGCACGCGCTCGCGTTCAACGTTCGCGTCGCGCTGACCGAGGCGCTGTCGAACGCGATTCTTTATGGCAATCGCGAGGACGAAAACAAAGCCGTGCGCGTGACGGCCAACATCACGGACGCCGGCTTGGTGCTCGAAGTTTACGACCAGGGGAAGGGATTCAATCTCGACGAATGCACGAATGACCCGACTCGTCTGGAGAACCTGCTGCGCGAGGATGGACGCGGACTCTTCCTGATGCGGCGGCTGATGGATCGGGTGGAGCAGGTATCGAATGGCCACAACATGGTCCGCCTAACGCTCCGTCGCACGTGAAGGAGCTCGGGGCGATCCTCGATCGCTTCGCGGAGGCGCTGGGCTGCCCGGCTGTCGTGTGGCAGCACCCCGATGGAGACGACACACTCATCCCCGAGTACGGACGCCCGCGAACGCCGCTCTTTCACTCGGCGCTCAAGTGGCCAGCGGCGCCGGTGCCGGCCGAGGTGTTGACGGACGACGGCATTTTTATCGTCGCGAGCATTCCGGGCCCGAAGCGCACGGTTCTGACGTTAGGCCCGACGCAGCATCCAACGCCGCAACTGCACGCGTACGCTGCCTTTCTGGCTCCTGTCATCGCGCACTTCTATCAGTCCGCGCTCGAAGTCGAGCATGCGGCGTGGGAGCTCGCAGAGCGCTATGAAGAGATCAATCTGCTCTACACGACGAGCGAGATCCTCGGCCGCACGGTTTCGTTGGAAGAGGCGACGCGGCGCATTCTGAGCGAGATCTGCGAGACAGTTGGAGCGCGTCGGGCGGCGATTCTCGTGCACGATCGCATCACCGACACGTTGCAGGTCGTCACGGCGCTTGGCTTTGCCGCTGAAGACGCAATACCCATCGCTTCCAGCGACCCAAACGCTGTGTCCGCGCGCGTCTTCCGCGAGCAGCGCGCGGTGCTCGTGGAGGAAGGGGAGATGCCGTGCGACGCCGAGCGACCGTACCGACGCGGGATGTTGTTGTCGGTGCCGATTCTGTGGACGAATCCCGGATCGTCGTCAGGGCTGCCGTTAGGTGTCGTGAACCTTTCCGAGCGCCGAACAGGAGAGACGTTCAGCGCCGGGGACGAAAAGCTCGTGTTCTCGATCGCGACGCAGATCGGCACGGCAATCCAGAATACGCGTCTCGTGCGCGCGTCCGTGGCGCAGCAACGCTTGCAGCAGGAGATGCAACTGGCGCACGACCTACAGATGAAGCTGCTGCCGAGCGTGGAGAGCGTCGCTCCGGAAGCGACGGTCGCGGCGCGCGTCGCGCCGGCGGACAGCGTGGGAGGTGACTTCTATCACCTCTTCCGGTTAGGCGGCGGTCGCACGGGCGTTCTGATCGGCGACGTTTCAAGTCATGGGTATCGCGCGGCGTTGATTATGGCCCTCGCGATGAGCGCTGCAGCCATCCACGCGGCGGTGACGGAAGCGCCGGCAGATCTGCTCAATCGCATGCGCACGTCATTGCAGGACGAGCTGTCTTCGACCGAGATGTTCATCTCGATGTTCTATGCTGTCATCGATCCCAAGGCGGGGCGTCTCCGGTATGCCAACACGGGACATCCGCATGCGTTCATTGTACGTGGTAATGGCGTCGCGCAGCGCCTGGCGGCTTTGGATCCGCCGTTAGGCATGCAGGCGAGCCGGCCAAAGGAGTCGGAGCAGCCCTGGCGTGCCGACGATGACCTGCTCGTCCTTTTCACTGACGGCCTCAGCGACGCGCGCGACCGCTTCGATCGCAAGCTCGGCGAGCAGCGCTTGTTGGATGTGGTGCGCGAAGCGCGCGACGAGCGTCCGAGCGCTGTCGTCGATCGCGTCTTCGCGATGGTTCAGTCACACACAGTTGGAACGCCTCGGCGCGACGACCTCACACTCGTTGTGGCTCGCACGTAATCGTCAGCGCGGACCAACGCGGACCACTACAGGACCAACGCGGATTTAATCTTTGAAAACGCCCGAAAATCTGCGTTCGTCCGCGTCCGTCCGTGTGAGTCCGCGCTACCGCTTTTAGGTTTTCGAAATGCACCATAAGGCTCGGAAGCGGCTGGGACAGCATTTCCTCAACGACCGGCGCATTCTCGCGCGCATCGTCGAGGCGGTGGCCCCGAGACCTAACGAGACTATCATCGAGATCGGCCCTGGCCAAGGCTCGCTGACGGAGCGGCTCGCGCAGCGCGCGGCGCGCCTCGTAGCCATCGAGCTGGATCGCGACCTCGCAGCCGGGCTGCGACAGCAATTCGCCGACCGGCCGAACGTGCAGATCGTGGAAGGCGACGTGCTCGATATCCGGCTCGCGGAGTTGAGCGACGGGGCGCAATGGAGTGTCACGGGGAACGTCCCGTACTACATAACGACGCCGATCCTCTTTCATGCGCTGGCCTCGCCTCGGCCGCGTCGGATTGTCTTGCTCGTCCAACGCGAGGTCGGCGATCGACTGGCCGCCGCAGCGGGGAGCGAAGCGTACGGCGCGCTGTCGGTGACTGCGCAGGCTGTCGCGCGCGTCGAGCGTCACGGGCGCGTCCCAGCGGGTTCGTTTCATCCCAAGCCAGCCGTCGATTCGGTGATTGTGAGCCTAACGCCTCTGGATGAGCCGATCGTGACGACACACGAAGAGCCGGCGTTCAAGAGGCTCGTTCAAGGCGCGTTCTCCCAGCGACGCAAGCAGATGGTACGCGTCGTGCGCAGCTTGTTCGATATCGCGGCAGAGCAGGCGACAACGCTGCTCGACGCCTGTGCGATCGACGTCAGTGTTCGTCCTGAAGTCCTGGCTCCGCAGACTTTCGTCGATCTGCTGCGCGCGGCCAAGCGCGCGGGATTCGAACAGTTGCCCGAAACTAGCGGTCGCCGCCCAGGCCGCTCCCGGAGCGGTTCGACAGAGCGAAGCTGAGTCCTTCCAGCTCCATTGCCATGTTCACGCTGCGCAGCGCGACGTCGTTAGGGACGCGCAGCTGAACTGGGGCGAAGTTGAGAATCGCGCGAATCCCGGAGCGCACCAATCGATCGACCAGGCCTTGCGCGTCTTCGCCGGGCACAGTGAGCACTGCGATGTCGGGCTTGTCGCGCGGCACGTCGCGTTCGATCTGCGCGATGTCGCGCACTGTGTGTTGTTCGCCAGTTACCGAAACGACCTGACCGACTTTCTGTGGGTCGCGGTCATACACGGCTGTCACGAGGAAGCCGCGTCGCTTGAATCCTTCGTATTGCGCCAAGGCTGTGCCAATTTTTCCGGCTCCCACAATGATTACGCTCCATTGCCGGCCGAGCCCGAGGATGTCGCGCAGAGATTCGGTAAGCTCGTCGACGGCGTAGCCGAGTCCGCGTTTGCCGAAGGAACCGAAGAACGACAAGTCTTTGCGTACCTGCGCCGACGTCGTCCCGCCGCGCTTCGCCAACTCATCGCTCGAGATCGTAGTGACTCCGCGCCGCGCAGACTCTTCGAGAAAGCGCAGGTAGGCTGAGAGACGACGGACGGTGCTATCGGCGATGCGTTTCACGACGGCGGGAGTGGAGCGAGGCGGGCAGGTCTGGTAGGGATGCCTTGTGAATCGTTTCACAAGATAGCAATCCACTGGTGTCGATACCAGTTAGGTGCGCTGCTATAGGTAGCCATGCATCCCCACAAACAGCTTGGAGTCTGCAGTAATGAGTCGTCCGTACTCAGAGCCGACGGATAACGGAGCACTGACCACTGCGGACTCCACGCTGCTTTGGTTCTGTGGAACTCAGCAGACCGCCCCAACCGTCCGCTTACATTTTGGCCATGCCCGTCAACATTCCGTCGGAAATCGGCCAGCTGAAATCGGTCCTCGTGCACACGCCCGGCGAGGAGCTGCTTGCTGTCACGCCATCCACGGTCGCTGACTACCTGTACGTCGACATTATCGACGTCGAGGGAGCGAATCGAGAGCATCGCCGGTTCGTTGCCGTGCTCGAGCGCTTCGCGACTGTGCTGCAGGTTGGCGATCTCCTGCGTGATGTGCTGGACGACCCACAGGCGCGTGACGCGGTCATCCGCGAGACGATGGACTTCTATCCGTCGGAGCCGCTGGGGCGCGAATTGGCCGAGGCGTCCGCGGAGACTCTCTCGCGCTGGCTCATCGAGGGGCGACGGGACGCACCCGGCGCGTTAGGCAGTGCGCTGAACGCCGAGGGGTATCAGCTCCCGCCGTTGCCGAACCTGTACTTCACGCGCGACACGGCGATGGCTGTGAACCAGCACGTGCTGATCGGCGCCATGCGCCACGGCGTTCGCTGGTCGGAAGAGCTCATCATGAGGGCGCTCTTTCGGCATCACCCCGCGCTTGCAAATCGCGGCGTGCTCTACGACGGCTCGGCGGAGCGGCGATTGTCGTATTCGCTGGAGGGCGGCGACGTTCATCCGCTGCGCCCCGACACGGTCATGCTCGGCTTCAGCGATCGTTCGAGTCCGGCGGGGATCGACCATCTCGCCCGCCTGCTGTTCGAGCAGACGACCGTTGAGAATCTGGTTGTGGTGGTCATGCCCAAAGAGAACACGGCGATCCACTTAGACATGATCTTCACACAAGTCGATCGCGAATTATGTGTGATCTACCCGCCGCATTTCCTGGGTCCCGAGCGGCTGACTGTGCTTGTGTGGCGTAAGGGAGAGTCGCAGCTGCGGGAGTCGCCTAACGTCTTCGCCGCGCTGGAAGAGTGCGGCCTGCATATGGAGCCGATCTTCTGCGGCGGCAACAAGCGGAACATGCAGGAGCGCGAGCAGTGGGCGTCGGGCTGCAACTTCATGGCGTTGCGGCCGGGGCTTGTCACGTCGTATGCGCGAAACGAGGCGACGCTCCATGAAATGGAAAAGATGGGCTTCTCGCTCGTGTCTTCGGTTTCGTTCCTGACCGGAGGGCGCCGCGTGAGCGATTCCGATCGCGCGGTGATTACGTTCGAGGGAAGCGAGTTGGTGCGCGGTGGCGGCGGACCGCGGTGCATGAGTTGCCCGATCGAGCGAGACGACCCTTGGGCATAGCTCAACGATCGTCAACTGAGAACGCAGCCACGGGTTGCGGAGGCCGGCTAGCCTAACGTGAGGCACACTGAGACTCAGGGAGTTCCGCTAAACGAGCTACGGTTTGCCGTTGTCGACACCGAAACGACGGGAACCAGCGTCTCGGGCGGAGACCGGATCACTGAGGTCGCGATCGTGGAGGTACAGGGCGGATACGTTGGGCGGACTTTGAGCACCCTCGTGTACCCGCAGCGGCCGATTCCACAGTGGATCACGTCGCTCACGGGGATCAGCGACGCGATGGTGCGTCACGCGCCGCCGTTCCTGGAGATCGCGGAGCAAGTCCGCGAGGCGTTAGGTGCCGGCGTCTTCGTCGCGCACAACGTCGGTTTCGACTGGACCTTCCTCCACGCGGAGCTGGAACGGACGACGGGGGATGGTTTCGACATGGATGCCCCGCGCCTGTGCACCGTGCGTCTCGCGCGCATTTTTCTCCGTCGTCTCGAGCGCCGCTCGCTGGATCATCTCGCGAGCTACTACGGCGTTTCGATCCGAGAACGGCACCGCGCGTTAGGGGACGCCGTCGCGACGGCGCACTGCTTCACGTATCTCCTCGAAGCGGCCCGGCGACTGGGTCTCATGACGTTGGATGATCTCGAGTCGCACATTGCGGAGTGGCGCAGTCGTCACCGAGGGCGGCGAAGAAAGCGACGCTCGTTTCTGCCGTCTTCATTCGCGCCGACGCACATCGCGTGACTGCGTTAGGCCCGCTCGTGCAGTCGCGTTCACTCGGCGGCTGGCGTATCCACGCGATTCAGGCTGGCGGGCAGAAGCTCGACGGCGGTGCGATGTTCGGTGTCGTGCCGAAGCCTCTTTGGCAGCGGCGCATCGCGCCGGATGAGCGCAACCGTATCCAGTTAGGCATGCGCTGTCTATTGATAGAGCATCCCGATGGACTCGTGCTCATCGACAGCGGGGCGGGGAACAAGGAGAACGAGAAGTTCCACGAGATCTACGGTCTCGAGAACGCCGGGAGCGACGGCCGCACGTGGTTGGAGGACGGCGTGAGAGAGGCAGGCTTTGCGACCGACGATATTCGGATTGTCATCAATACGCATTTTCACTTCGATCACGCCGGCGGCAACACGTATGACGACGCCGATGGCGTCGTGCGCGCGTCATTCCCGAATGCGAAGTACATGGTGCAGAGCGGCGAGTATGACTTCGCGACGCGACCTAACGAGCGGACGTCGGCGAGCTATTTCACGCGCAACTGGGACTGCATCCGCGAAGCCGGCCGATTGGAGTTGGTCGAGGGCGAGCCCGAGATCATGCCGGGAATCCGGCTCATGCGCACGCCGGGACATGTCCCGCATCACCAGTCGGTATTGCTGACGAGCGCGGGTGAGACCGCTTTCTTCCTGGGAGATCTTTGTCCGACCGCGGCGCACCTGCCGCTTGCGTGGATCATGGGGTACGACGTTGAGCCTCTCGTCACGCTGGAGTCCAAGCGTCGCATGCTGACGCGGGCGCGGGATGAGAGTTGGTTGGTGATCTTCGAGCACGACGCCGCTGTTACCTGGGGCAGGGTTGTTCAAGACGGAAAGGCCTTCGCGCTGAATCCTGCTGCCCAGTAGTCAGAAAGCGTGAGCGCGGACGCACGCGGAGAACACCAAGGCCAACGCGGACCGGCTCTTTTTTAATTCGTTCAAGGCCGCGTTCGTCTCGGCAGTTGTCCGCGCTGCCGCTTTTGGACTGCCAGCTTGCTTTCGGGACTTAGCCAACTAACTTCAGTCCCTACAACTTGTTAAGCAGAGCGAACGCGCTCTCACCCTCTGGCCGCGGCCGAAGTGCCGGCGTGCTGCAGGAGTTCTCGACCAGCGACGCCGGCACGCAACGAGCGTGCGGCGCCGTTTGCGCGGACTCCTGGTGGGTCCGCGTTTTTTGTTGTCCGGCCAGTTGTCGTTAGGCAACGGCCTCAAAACCTCAACGGAGAGATACCGACGCCTCAGCCACAACCGCAAGAAACCGCGAAAACACCGCGCATTCGCGTGAATCGGCAGATTCGCATCAGCCCCGTGCGAGTCATCGGAGCCGATGGAGGTCAGCTTGGCATCATGGAGGTCGAGCGAGCCCTCGCGCTCGCTGACGAAGCAGGACTCGATCTCGTCGAAGTAGCACCGTTGGCGCGGCCCGTCGTGGTCCGCATCATGGACTTCGGCAAGTTCAAGTTCGAGCAGGCCAAGCAAGCACGGCAGGCACGGAAGAAACAGCACGTGATCGAGCTCAAGGAAGTGAAGTTCCGTCCGGGCATTGATCAGCACGACTTCGCCACGAAGACGCGCCACGCGCGGCGTTTTCTGGGCGAGGGCAACAAGGTGAAGGTCACGCTCATGTTCCGGGGGCGGCAGATCGCGCATCCGGAGTTGGGCCACGCAGTGGTGGAGCGTGTGTCGAACGAGCTCTCGGACATCGCTAAGATCGAGAGTTCGGCGCGCATGGAAGGGAAAACGTTGACAATGATATTGGCCCCGAAATAGTCGAGGTCCCGTTATGCCGAAGATGAAAACACACAAGGGCGCGAAGAAGCGCTTCTCGGTCACCGCGAGAGGCAAAGTGCGTCGCCTGAAGGCTTATAAGAGCCACATTCTCACGAAGAAAACCGCGAAGCGGAAACGGCGTCTGCGCCGGCCCGCGTTCATCAAGACGTCGGGTGAGGCGAAAGTCTTGAAGCGCCTGCTGCAGGCCTAGGAGAGCATATGCCTCGCGTCAAATCGAATGTCGTTAGGCTGAAGCGCAAGAAGCAGATCATGAAGGCCGCGCGCGGCTATTACGGTGCGCGCAGCAAGCTCTGGGGACCGGCCAAGGAATCCGTCGAGCGCGCGTGGCGTTATGCTTATCGCGATCGCCGCAACCGCAAGCGCGAATTCCGCCGCCTCTGGATCGTGCGTATCAACGCCGCCGCTCGCACACACGAGCTGTCGTACGCCACGTTCATGAATGGTCTACGTCGGGCTGGGATCGAAATAGACCGCAAGGTGCTGGCGGACATAGCAGTGCGCGATTCCTCGGCGTTCGCCGAGCTCGCCGACAAAGCGCGCGCCGCGCTCGCATAACGAGCCGGGTGGGATCTCGAGAGTAGGTCAGAGGTCAGAGGTCACAGGTCAGAGCGGAAAACCGCTCGGCTCGCTCAGACCTCTGACCTCAGACCTCAGACCTTCTTGCCAATGACGCTCGCCGCTTTCCTCGCAGCCTGTGACGCGCTTCGCGCCGATGCCGAGCGTAACGTGCAGGCGGCAGCTACGCTGGACGAGTGGACAGAAGTCCGCAATCAGCTCGTCGGACGCAAGAGCGGACGCCTAACGCAGCTCATGGCGCACGTGCCGGGCCTCGAGTCGGAGGAACGCCGCGCCGCGGGTCAGGCCATCAACGCGCTCAAGGGTGGCATCGATGCGCTGTTGGAGTCGCGCCACGCGGCGCTGAGCACGAGCAGCCGGGACGGACATCCCAAGGACCTCACGCTCCCCGCGCGCCGCGTATGGAAAGGGGCACGGCATCCCGTGTCCATGGTCGTCGACGACATCGTAGCCATCTTCCGCAAGCTCGGCTTTACCGTCGCGTTAGGCCCGGAAGTCGAGTGGGAGTGGTACAACTTCGGCGCGCTCAACTTTCCGGCGAACCATCCCGCGATGGACCTGCATGACACCCTGTATCTCAAGGGTGACATGCTCCTGCGCACACACACCTCGCCCGTGCAGGTCCGCACGCTGCAGCAGTACGAGCCGCCCATTCGCATCCTCGCGCCGGGGAACGTGTACCGTCACGACATGTTCGACGCGACGCACGCGCCAGCCTTTGCGCAGCTCGAGGGAATGGTCGTCGACGAAGGCGTTTCATTCGCGGATCTCAAGGCAACGCTCAGCGTCTTCGCGAGAGAGCTGTTCGGCGAGACGACGCGCACGCGCTTCATCCCGTCGTACTTCCCGTTCACGGAACCTTCCGCGCAGGTGGAAGTGAGCGTCGACTTCAACGATGGCCGCGGCCCGCGCTGGATCGAGATCATGGGCTCGGGCTTGATGCATCCCGCGGTGCTCGAAGCCGTCGGACTCGACAGCGAGAAGTACACAGGCTGGGCGTTCGGCATGGGGCCGGGGCGGATCGCGATGGCGCGCTACGGCATCGCCGATATCCGCTTGCTCTACGATTCCGACGTGCGCTTCCTGGAGCAGTTCGCGCGATGAAGTATTCGCACGAGTGGTTGCGCGCGTTCGTGCCGCATTCGCTCACGCCCGACGAGGCGCGCGAGCTGATGACGAAGCACGTTGCGACGGTCGACGCGATGCAGCAGCTGCGCGGCGAGCTAGCGAATATCGTCGTCGCGCGCGTGATCGAGGCGGGGCGGCATCCGAATTCGGATCACCTGTGGCTCACGCAGGTCGACGACGGCAGCGGTACATTGCTCGCAGTCGTCTGCGGTGCGCCTAACGTGTCGGTCGGAGCGCTGTATCCGTTCGCGCGCACCGGGATCACGCTGCCCAATGGCGTGACGATCGAGCAGCGCAAGATCCGCGGCATCACGTCGAACGGCATGCTCTGTTCGGCGCGCGAGCTCGCCTTGGGCGACGACCAGGCCGGGATCATGGAGCTGAGCGTCTCGGCGGAGCCGGGAACGCCGCTGCTCGACGCGATGCCGTTAGGCGATGTCCTGTACGAGGTCGATGTGCTCCCCAACCGCGCGGACCTTCTGTCACACCTGGGCATGGCGCGCGAGCTCACGGCTCTCACCGGCGTGCGTTGGCACGTGCCGGACGAAGTTCCGAAACTGCCGCCCGTGCAGAAAGCGATCAGCGCACCTCATGAAGCACATGCGGCCAACGTACGCGTGGCGATTCACGATTTAGAGGGATGCCCGCGCTACATGGGCGTCGTGGTCCGCGGAGTCCGCGTAGGCCCCAGCCCGGACTGGCTTGTTAGGCGCCTCGCCGGCATCGGGCTGCGCTCGATCTCGAACGTCGTGGACATTACCAACTACATGCTGCACGGCTTTGGACAGCCGATGCATGCCTTCGATCTGGCGAAAATTGGCGGAAACGAAGTCATCATCCGAAAGGCATATCCGGACGAGATCATCCTGACGCTGGACGGCATTGGCCGAACGCTCTCACCGGACATGACCGTCATCGCCGATGCCGAGCGCGCCGTCGCGATCGCCGGCGTCATCGGCGGGAAGGACAGCGAAGTCACCGAGGCGACACGCGACGTTTTCCTCGAGGTCGCGTACTTCTCGCCGGCCAACACGCGCCGCACGCGTCGCGCGTTAGGCCTGTCGACTGACGCGAGCTATCGTTTCGAGCGCGGCATCGACCCAGCCGTGACGCCGTTCGCCCTCAACCTCGCGGCCGGACTCCTGGTCCACGTTGCCGGCGGCAGGATCGACGGAGCGCCTGTCGACGTCGGCAGCCCGCCCGCTCCGCCGCCGGCCGTCTCGGCACACGCATCGCGTATCGCACGCTTGTTAGGCGACGAGATTCCCGCTGCCGAAACCGAACGGCTGCTCCTGTCGGTGGGCTTCGGCGTGCAGCGCCCCGGCACGGATCGCTTCACAGTCGCGCCGCCGACGTGGCGCGGCGATGTCACGCGCGAGTGCGACCTCGCCGAAGAAATTGCTCGGCTCCGCGGCTACGATCGCCTCCCGGATACGCTGCGGCCGCAGCTTCCGAGCGCAGTACCGGACCATCCGCTGTACCGCGTCTCACAACGCGTGCGCGACCGGCTCGTCGCGCTGGGATACTACGAAGCAGTGCCGCTTCCGTTCGTCGCTGGAAACGACGACACGCATCTTCGCGTGACGAATCCGCTCAGCGAAAACGAGCCGCATTTGCGTACGTCGATCCTCGAAACGTTAGGCCCGCGTGCTGAGCACAACATGGGTCGCCTGCAGCGAGACATCCGCTTGTTCGAGGTCGGCGCGGTGTTCGAACGGCGCGAAGGCGCGCTGCCCAATGAAGAAATCCACGCGGGCGCGCTCGCGATGGGAGTGCGTCAGCCCCCGCATTTCAGCGTGCCGAACCCACCGCTCATCGATGAGTGGGATGCGAAGGCGCTCGCGCGCGATATCGCAGAGGCCGCATTCCCAGGCGCCACGATCGAACTCGCGCCGCAGCCCGTGGGGGGGGGCTCGCAAGTGCTTTGGGAAGTTCGTCGCGACTCGCAGCCTATCGGGGCCGTCCGGCGACTGAGCCTCGACAAGCCGGTGTGGGCGCCTGACGTCTACGGCGTGGAAGTCAGTCTCGGCCGAATGGCGAACGAATTGATCGCGCCGCAAGGGGAGCACGCTCGCGGCCACGCGCCTAACGAAGCACCCCTCGCGGCGCTGCGAACTCGTCCGCTGCCGACCACGCCGCCTGCGGAGTTCGATCTCGCGCTCGTCGTTCCCGATGAGCTTCCCGCTGCCAGCGTTGAAGCCGTGATCGCGCGGAGTGGCGGGGAGCTGCTCGAACGCTTGGAGCTTTTCGATCTCTACCAGGGCGAAGGGCTGCCGCCGGGCTCTCGCAGCTTGGCGTGGCGATTGACCTTCCGCGACCCGAGTCGCACACTTCGCGACAAGGAAATTGAAGGTCGTCGCCAACGCATCATCAAAGCGCTAGACAACGAACTCGGTGTCAAACCACGTAGCTCCTGATTCGGCCAAAGCCATGAATGCTGGCGCCGCTCTGCGCGAGCTCGAGCAGCTCGTGCATACGCTCGGCGACGAGATGGCGTCCTTTCGCAAACGAGCGCAGTCGGCTGAGACGCGCATCAAGTCAATGGAGTCGTCGTCGCAAAGCGGCGATCTGTTCGGAGAGCAGCGCGTACACGTACTCGAAGAGGAGAACACCGCCATCCGCGCCCGAACTCAACACGCGATCGACCGCATCCGTGTGCTGCTCGCTCAACTGAAGTTTTTGCGACAACAGCGCGAAGCGGCTGTCCAGGCCATGTCCATAGCCGATCGATGAGCGAGAAGCGTCATGTCGTGAAGGTTCGAATCCAGGGCGAGGAGTACACGCTCCGGACCGACGAGGAACCGGATCACGTCGTCGAAGTCGCTGCATATCTGGACCGCGCAATCCAGCGAGTCGCCGAAGCTGGCGGAGTGATCGAGTCGGACCGCGCGGCGATCCTGGCGGCCCTCCAGATCACGGACGAGCTGTTCAAGCTGCGCGACAACGTTGGAGAGTCCGAGCAGGCCATGCGCGCGCTGAGCAGCGAGATAAGGCGATGGCTGCCGCCAGCGAAACGGGGCGACGCGGCCGTCAGCGGCGAGCACGCTGCGCAAGCCGCTCCAGCCTAAGAGCGACGCCCTCGACGCCCTCGACGCACTGGAGGCGGTGGGGGCCCCGTCCGTTGCCTTTTACCGAGCCTATACGTAGCTTCTGGCTGCCGCCGCTCGCGTAGGTCAAAGCGGCAACGGGAGTTAGCGCTCGAGTTACCCGGTTCGCACCCTATGCCGGTGCCACCCCGGTGACACGACCCGTTGCGAAGCCTTTGTGACGGCGGACACATCCTCGCACTCGCGGTTGTTGACGCGGTGGAGCTATACATGGCTTCGACTTTCGGGTTACTCGAGGTTGTTGTTGGCGTGCTGCTCATCGTCCTCGCCGGCACAACCTTTTTCTTTTTAGGTCGAGTTCGCGGTCGTGCGAGTGAGATCGCCTCGCAACGAGCGGCTCGATCCACCGCCGAGGAAACCTCCAAGCGGATGCTCGGCGAGGCCGAGCGAGAAGCCGAATCGCTGCGCAAGAACTCCGTGATCGCGGGAAAGGAAGAAGTCATCAAACTCCGCGAGACGTGGGAAGGTGAGCAGCGACGGCGGCGTGAAGAGGTCGAGCGCGAGGAGCGGCGAGTCGACGACCGCGAAATGCAGCTCGACAAGAAGTTCGAGATCCTCGATCAGCGGGACAAAGAGATTGGTCGCCGCGCAAGCGATCTAGGTCGACGCGAAAAATTCGTGACCGAGCGCGAAGAAGACCTGGAACGCCTCATCAACGACGAGAAGCGTCGCCTCGAGGCGCTGGCCGGGATGACGGCTCAGGAGGCGAAGCAGCAGCTCTTGCAGCGGCTCGAACAGGAAGCCGAGGCTGACGCGGCCAACCGCGTACGCGAGATCCGCGAGACAGCTAAGCGCAACGGCGAACGCGAGGCCAAGAAAATCGTCGCGCTGGCCGTTCAGCGCATCGCGGCGGAGTACACGGCCGAGATTTCCGTGAGCTCAGTGGCGCTGCCTAACGACGAAATGAAGGGGCGCATCATCGGGCGTGAGGGACGCAACATCCGCGCGTTCGAGCTCGCCACCGGGGTGGACGTGATCATCGACGACACGCCCGACACAGTCGTCGTGTCCTGCTTCGATCCGATCCGGCGTGAAGTCGCGCGGCTCGGACTCGAGCGGCTCGTTGCCGACGGACGCATTCACCCGGGGCGGATCGAAGAAGTCGTCGCCAAAGCGCGCAAGGAAGTGGATCAGAGCATCGTAGAAGCCGGCGAAGAAGCCGCGTACGATACCGGCGTGCATGGTCTCCACGCGGAAATGATCAAGCTCATCGGTCGCATGAAGTACCGCACGAGCTATGGTCAAAACATTCTCGCGCACAGCAGGGAAGTCGCGCACCTGGCCGGAATCATGGCGACCGAGCTTGGGCTCGACGCCGCGATGGCTCGGCGCGGTGCGCTGCTCCATGACGTCGGAAAAGTTCTGACGCACGAGCACGAGGGGACGCACGTCCAGTTAGGCGTCGAAGTGGCGACCAAGTACGGCGAGAATCCGCTCGTCGTGAATTGCATTGCGGCGCACCACGACGACGTGCCGCACGAGAGTGAGATCTCGGTCATCGTGCAGGCGGCTGACGCAATCTCGGGATCGCGCCCAGGAGCACGGCGCGAAGCGTTCGAGACGTACGTCAAGCGTCTCGAGGGACTCGAGAAGATCGCGTCGGCGTACCGCGGCGTGGACAAAGTCTACGCGATTCAGGCGGGGCGCGAAGTGCGAGTCATCGTGCACCCCGATCAGATCGACGACGCGCGCATGACGTCGCTTGCGGACGAAGTCGCTCGACGCATCGAGGGCGAATTGCAGTATCCGGGACAGATCAAAGTGGTCATGATCCGAGAGACACGCGCTGTGGACGTGGCTCGGTGAGGATTTGGTGGCTACGATGCAAACGATGACAGCGAGTGCAGAGCTGATCGACGGAACGGCGATCGCGAAGGCGGTGCGTGCCGACGTCGCGCGCGACGTGGCGCTCTTGCGCGATCGGGGGATCACGCCCGGCCTAACGGTTGTCCTTGTCGGCGACAATCCAGCGAGCGCTGTGTACGTGAGCTCGAAGGAGCGGGCGAGCGTGGAGGCTGGGATGGCAGGCGAGACGATTCGTCTTCCTGCGACGACGACGCAAGCCGAGCTGCTCGAGCACGTGGATCGTCTCAACGCCGACGCAACGGTGCACGGAATTCTCGTGCAGATGCCGCTGCCGCCGCACATCGATCCAAACACCGTGATCCGTCGAATTGATCCGGCCAAGGACGTCGATGGCTTTCATCCGGTAAACGTCGGCAAGCTACTCATCGGGGAACGCGACGGCTTTGCGCCCTGTACGCCCGCGGGCGTGCAGGAGCTGCTCGTTAGGTCCGGAATAGAGACCAAGGGGAAGGATGCTGTCATCGTAGGGCGCAGCAACATCGTCGGCAAGCCGATGGCCGCGCTGCTGATCCAGGATCGTCCTGGCGGCAACTGTACGGTGACGGTCTGCCACAGCCGGACTCATGACCTGGTCGGCCACGTTAGGCGAGGGGACATCGTTATCGCGGCGCTCGGCCGACCCGGGTCCATTCATGGCGACATGCTCAAACCGGGCGCCGTCGTGATCGACGTCGGGATCAATCGAGTCGACGACCCGTCGGCCAAGAAAGGATATCGCATCGTCGGCGACGTAGATTTCGAGAGCGCGTCGCGCGTGGCGTCGCGCATCACGCCCGTCCCCGGCGGCGTAGGGCCGATGACGATCGCGATTCTGCTGCGGAACACAGTTCAGGCGGCGCGCCAGCTCGCTGGGCGAGCGCGGACGTAGCGTGTCCTCTCGCCAGAGTGCATCGGGCGAGACCCACCCCGAGCTGTTCCGGTCCGGCGAGCGGGAGCGGCAGGTAGTGCCTAACGAAGCACGGCTAATCGAGGCGCGCAAGCCGTCCAGCGATCCTGGCGCGTCTCCGACTACGGCGATCCAGGTCAGCACGCTGACTGGCTTTATCCGCGATCTTCTCGAGGGCGCGTTCGGGAGGATCTGGATCCGCGGTGAGGTCACGGGCTTCAAGCGTCAAGCCAAAGGGCACTGGTACTTCACGCTGCGCGACGACAATGCCGTCATCAAGTGCGTCATGTGGGCGACAGACGTACAGCGCGTGAAAGTTCCGCCGGTCGAAGGTATGTCCGTCGTGGCACTGGGACTCGTTAGGGTACACGAGAAGGCTGGCGAGGTGCAGTTCAGCGTGAAGGCTTTGCAGCCGGTCGGAGAAGGCGCGTGGCGCTTGGCGTTCGAGGAGACACGGAAACGTCTCGACGCCGAGGGGTTGTTTGCTGCTTCGCGAAAGAGACCGCTGCCGCTGTTGCCGCGTCGCATTGCGATCGTAACGAGCCAGGACGGTGCCGCACTGCACGACATCGTAACAGTTATTCGCAAGCGTTGTCCGATCGTGGAGCTCGTGCTCGTGCCGGCTCAAGTCCAGGGAGAAGACGCGCCGAAGGCGATGCGCCGTGCGCTCACTCGCGTAGCGAAATGGCGCGGCGCCGATCTCGTGATCATCGGCCGCGGGGGTGGTTCGCGCGAAGACCTTTGGGCATTCAACGACGAGATGCTGGCGCGTGCTGTCGCCTCATTTCCCGTCCCGACTATCTCGGCAGTTGGGCACGAACTCGATGTTACGATCTGCGATCTCGTGGCCGATCACCGCGCGCCGACGCCGACAGCCGCGGCAGAAATTGCGGTACCTGACTTGAACGACTTGCGCGCGCAGCTGGTCGACTGCGCGCACGTGCTCAACCGCCAGGTTACCCGGCTCACCTCGTTAGGCCACGAACGGCTCGCGTCGATCACGCAGCGGCTGCATGGACGCACCGAGCAGTTGTTCGAGCGGCGTCGCATGCGTCTCGAGTCTTGCGCGGGCCGTCTGGATGCGCTCAGTCCGCTCGCTACGTTCCGCCGCGGGTACGCCGCCGTGTTCGGGGAAGACGGACGCTCGATCAGTGACGCGCGCGATGTGAACGCCGGCGATGCCGTGGAGGTACGGATGCGGGACGGGTCGTTCGACGCCCGAGTCGAGTCCACAAACTTGCAGACGTCGCCGTGACGTTCGAAAGCTCACTTGCGCGTCTGGAAGCGATTGTCAACGAGCTCAATCGCGACGACGTACCGCTCGACCGCGCGCTCACGCTCTTTGAAGAAGGCATTGGCCACCTCAAGACGGCGTCGGCTGAGCTGCAGCGAGCAGAGGGCGTTTTGAAGACACTTGTAAAAAAAGCCGACGGCACGTTCGAAACCGTCGACAAGCTCGATGGTTGACGTCGGCCTAACGCCGCTCGCCCTCGAGCGTGAGACCGTAGATCGTGCCTTACGCGACGTCACGGCGCAGCAGCTGGAGAATTGCGCCGGCAGCGTGGCAGACGCTGTGCGGTATGCGCTGGAGGGAAGCGGGAAGCGCATCCGCGGCGCGATCGTCCTCGCGTCATATCGTGCGTGCGGGGGCCACGGCGACGCGTCACGTCTTGCCGCTGCAGTAGAGATCGTGCATGCGTACTCGCTCGTGCACGATGACCTGCCGTGCATGGATGACGATGCCTTCCGGCGTGGACGGCCGACCGTGCATCGTGCCTTCGACGTGCGCACAGCGACGATCGCCGGCGTAGCCATGGTTCCGATCGCCGTGCGCAGTGCCTATCGAGCGGCACGAGAGCTTGGCCGCTCAGCGGAGCAAGCAACCGAAATCGTGCGCGAGCTGATGCGCGCGTCAGGCGCCTCAGGAATGGTTGGCGGTCAGTGGCTTGATCTCGCTGCTGCGGGCGGCGACACCACTGTGCAGGAGTTGGAGCGTATGCATCGCATGAAGACAGGCGCGCTGCTCTGCGCGAGCGCTCGCATCGGCGCGCGTGCGGCGAACGCGTCGGAGCAGATCGTCGCCGCGCTGGATCGCTTCGGAGCAGAGGTCGGACTCGCATTTCAGATCGTGGATGACGTGCTGGACGTAACTTCCACGTCTGACGTATTGGGGAAAACAGCGGGGAGCGACGCGTCGCGCGGGAAGCGCACCTTTCCGGCGCTGCTCGGCGTCAACGGCGCATTGGATCGTGCACGTGAGCATGTTTCGGCTGCGTGTGAAGCGCTCGCGGCGCAGGGAATCCTGAGCGACGAGCTGGACGCGCTGGCCCGTTACGCTGTGGAACGGCGGGCATAGGCCCGCCGTACAGGAGCACCATGTCGTTGCTTGATTCGATCCATTCGCCTGACGATTTACGCCGCCTGACGAAGGACCAACTTCCGCAGGTGGCGGCCGAGCTGCGCGCGCGTCTGATCGACGTCTGCTCGCGCACGGGCGGGCACATCGGAGCAGGGCTTGGCGTCGTGGAGCTGACGATCGCGCTGCATTACGCGTTCGACACGCCGCGCGACCAGCTGGTGTGGGACGTCGGACATCAAGGCTATCCGCACAAGGTGCTCACGGGCCGCAACGAGCAGCTCGAGACGCTGCGCACCGAAGGCGGCCTCTCCGGCTTCCTCAAGCGTTCGGAAAGCGCGTACGACGTGTTCGGCGCCGGCCACGCGGCCACGGCGATTTCAGCCGCGTTAGGTGTTGCCGCCGGCAGGGACTTGGTGGGGGGCAACTACAAGGTCGTCGCGGTCGTGGGAGATGGCGCCCTGACATGCGGTCTCGCGTACGAGGGTCTCAACAACTCCGGCGCTTCGGAGCGCGACATCATCGTCATCCTCAACGACAACGAGATGTCGATCGCGCCTAACGTGGGCGCGATATCCAAGTACCTCACGCAGATCCAGCGTAATCCGCTGTACAATCGCGTGCGCGCCAAGATCGGCGACATCATCGAGCACGCGCCGGCGATCAACAACCTCGTGCGCAAGTGGGAAGAGTCGATGAAGTCCTTCCTCACGCCGGGCGTGCTATTCGAAGAACTGGGCTTCCGCTACTTCGGCCCCATCGATGGCCACAATGTCGCTGCGATGGTCGATCTCTTTTCCGCCATTCGCCCGCACACAGGCGCGCGCCTCGTGCATGTCGTCACGCAGAAGGGCAAAGGATTCCCGGCAGGCGAACACGTCGAGAAGTGGCACGCGTTGCCGCCGGGACACGATCCCTCGACAGGCAAGCAGGTCAAATCCTCGTCAGGCAACGCGAACTACACCTCGATCTTCGGCCAGGGCTTGGCAGATCTGATGCGCGAGCGCGAAGACGTCGTGGCGATCACCGCCGCCATGCCGAGTGGCACTGGCACGGCCACCGTCGCGAAAGCATGGCCCAAAAGATTCTTCGACGTCGGGATCGCCGAGGGGCACGCAGTCACGTTCGCCGCGGGGCTCGCGACGCGTGGCATCCACCCCGTTTGCGCGATCTACTCCACGTTCCTCCAGCGCGCGTACGACAACATCATCCATGATGTGGCCGTGCAGTCGCTCCCGGTCGTCTTTGCCATGGACCGCGCAGGACTCGTGGGCGAGGACGGCGAAACGCACATGGGTCTCTACGATATCGCTTACATGCTCGCCGTGCCGGGCATGACTGTCACGGCACCGAAGGATAGTCGCGAGATGCTGGCGCTCTTGCGCACTGGCGTTATGCATAACGCGGGACCGTTCGCACTGCGCTATCCGCGTGACGCCGCTCCGGACATCCCACCGCCGATGAGCGAGATCGGGCCCACACCATTCGCGTCGTGGGAAGTCCTGCGCAGCGGCAGCGGCGACTTCGCGATCCTCGCCGTTGGCACGATGGTCCTGCCGTCGCTCGCCGCGGCAGAGACGCTCGCGCAGGAAGGCTTCGACATCACCGTCGTCAACTGCCGCTTCCTCAAGCCGCACGACGAAGTCACGCTGGCGGCGCTGTTGTCCAACCATCACCACTTTCTCGTGGTGGAAGAAGGGAGCGTGACGAACGGCTTCGGCGCGTATATAAGCGCGGTCGTGCAGCGAATTGACGCGAACGTGCGCGTGGCGACGCACGGTGTTCCCGACCGCATCATGTACGCGGCGCCGCGCGCTCGACAGCTCGCGTCGTGCGGTCTCGATGCCGCCGGCATCGCGGCGAAAGTGCGAGCGCTGAACGCGACCGAGGCAATGACTCCGTGATGCGCGTCGGCGTCGTCGGCAACCTGGGCTACGCCGATCTGCAAAGCGTTCTCCGGCAACTCGGCCGCATGGCGCCGGACGCGGGTGCCGAACTTGTCTTCGAGCCGGAGCTGCAGTCGCTGCTCGGCGAGCACGCGCGTCCATTCGATACCGCGGGTGTTGATGCGCTCATCACGTTAGGCGGCGACGGGACACTGCTCCGCGCCGCGCGACTGCTCGGTGGACGCGAGATTCCGATCCTCGGCGTCAACTTCGGCCAGCTCGGCTTTCTCACGGCGTGCCGCCGCGACGATGCGGAGCTTGCCCTCAAGCGGCTGGTGGCTGGTGACTTCCTGGCCGAGTCGCGCATGGTGCTCGAGGCGTTCACCATGCCGACCAAAGGCGAGCGCTGGTACGCGCTCAACGATGTCGTGCTGCACATCGCGGGCAAGGCGCGTATGATGCGCCTGCGCATCGAAGCGGACGGCGAGCTTGTCGGTTCATTCGCGGCCGACGGGCTCATCGCGTCGACGCCAACGGGATCCACGGCGTACTCGCTGAGCGCGGGCGGTCCGGTCGTCGATCCCGCGCTTGATTCGATCATCCTAACGCCGGTTTCGGCGCATACGCTCGCGATTCGGCCTTTACTCCTGCGTCCCATGGCAACGGTCGCCGTATGGACCGAAGGCGATGCCGCCGAGCGGCGCCTAACGGTCGACGGCCAGGCTGGACGCTCACTAGCCGATGGCGAGGCGATGTGCGTTCGTCGTGCCGATCACCGCGTGCTCCTCGTACGGTTCCCCGATACGAGCTTTTTCCGTCGGCTGCGACAAAAGCTGGCCTGGACCACGCCAGCTGGTAGTGAGGAAGCCGGCGGCTCCGCCGACGACTGATGTTGACCGAACTCCGCATCCGCGATCTCGCCATCATCAAGGATGTGAAGCTCTCGCT
>CBQVAZ010000002.1:0-28370 GCA_967720205.1 uncultured Gemmatimonadaceae bacterium
GGATGGATTTTGAGCAGCGCTTCGGACGCCGAAATGAGCGAGTCGGTGCCGAGCTTTTGAGAGTTGTAAACCTCGAGTATGCAGAGGCGCGCGAGCGACGACTTGGGATAGACCTCGATCGCCTTACGCGCCGCTGCGAGCGCTTCGGCGTACTTGTTTTGACGCCAGTTGAGCGTGCAAAGCGTGGTATACTGAAGCTGCTTGCGGGCGTCTTCGATTTGCTTATGGACGGCCTTTGCAACGTCTTGTGCCTTCGCCCCAGTGACTTTGTCGAGCGGCTGCACTTGCCCGTCGCCGCCGCGCGTGAGGTACATGTCGAGGTCAGCCGATAGCTCGCCATTCTCTCGCGAGATCGTGCCTTCGACGTACTCTTCGGCACGGATGAGCGTCGCGAGCTGCTTCGTGTCGTTGGGATTGAGGGGTTCCGTTGACGAATAACCCGAAGCTTCAAGCGTGTTTTTTATGTCGCTCCATGGAATTACCCAGAGCGTGCGCATCAAGAACTCGCCGGCCATGCGTTCGCGGATCGCGTCCGCAACCTGCGTCCCAAGAGTCTTGTCTGACCCTGTGGTGGTGCGAAGAATCGGCACCATGAAACGCGGACCGGGAGTTTGTCCCCGCTGTAGCGGCTGCTGCTGCTGAGCGCCTAACAGCGGCGCTTGGGCAGTCAGGCCGGCTGCGAGCGCAACTATTGTAAATGCGCTTCGCTGCAACTTCTTCACGGTAGTCTCCTCCAGGACGTTGATAAAACGATACCCCTAGTTGAACGCCGGGGTCCAGTGTAGCTGAATGCTATGGGCGAAGAGGGACTCGAACCCACGACCTCCTGCGTGTAAGGCAGGCGCTCTAACCAACTGAGCTATCCGCCCGGCCGTGACAGACCGTCTTCGTCGTGCCGTTCCAACTGGTGCCGCACGGAGTTGTTCACCGCAAGGTAGAAAGGTTGGAACGGTACTAGTCGCACTCGAGCTATTTGAGAATTGCGATCGGAATCAGCACGCAATAAGCGATGACAAGCAGCACTGGTCCGAGCGTCTCGCCTCCGCGCGCCAAATCGATGAAGCCCGCCATCAAAGTGGCGAGTGCAATACCCCAAAACAAAAGCGGCCGCGAACGCGGCGTCTGAGTTGGTGCTGCCATGAGCCACTCACAGTATGCCGGCGCATGGGGAGCATGTCAAGCATGTGGTTGTCACCACGCGCGATAGCTACGCTGAGGGACCGTCAGTTGTCGCTGAAGGTGGTGGCGCGGCCGTCGAGTCGTTGGAGCCAAGGAGTGCGTCGATTGCGCTCTCGCGTTCGCGCTGTTCCGCAGCTGCGTCATGCTCTTTGAGGGCGGCGAGACGGCGGCGGTCGCGGCGACGTCTGGCGACATACAAGGGTGCGATCACCGCGAGCAGAATCACCACCGCGAGGGTGAAATCGGTCACCACGCCCAGCGCGCCGTAGCGGCGCCGAGTGCGCGATCGCCACATCGCCTCGAAGTTGCCTAACGTGACACCATATGCGTGCCGCACGGCACTGTCGAGCGATCCGCGCGCGCGCCACTCCTGGAACAAGAGCGAGAGTCCGCGCTTGGGATCGAGCGACGCGAGATCGGCGACGGCTCGGTGCGCGAGCGCATACGCGTATTGCGCGCGCGTGGCTCCGCCGTAGAACGCTGAATCGATCCCCTCGAGCGTCGGCACGCCGCGCAGCGCGAGCGCAACCTGCGCGGCGAATGCGTCGTCTCGGCGCCATTCCCCCGCGGCGTACGTTGCGTACCCCTCATCGAACCAGCGCGGCGGCAGGTCGTCCATGAACTCGTGCAGCGCCAGGTGTGCGAGCTCGTGCCGTAACGCGATGAGCGGATCGCCGGCGTCGCTCGCCGCGCCGCGTCCTTGAAGAATGATCCGTCGCAATGCCGGGTGAGCGAGGGCGATCCCCCACTCGGGCACCCCAGGCCCGCTCAGCTCGCGCATGTGCTGCGCATCGCGCGCGATGACGATCGTTACATCGCTTTTGGGGCGCGGCAGCCCGGGAAACGTGTCCTTCTCGACGCTTTCGCGCAGCACTGTGCGCGCGAGCAGCGCGTCGCGTGGATCGGCGAGAACTGTGAAGCGTCCTTGTTGTAGGCGAAGCGGCTCGTTCTGCGCGCCCGCACTGCCGGCGAGCGCGAGGACACTCGTTAGGAGTCCAACGACGGCTCGCCGCCAGCCTCGACCAAGAGGGCCATTTCCGAACAGCGCTTGCCCCATGGACTGAACTTGTTAGCCGACGCTCCGTCGCGCCACGCAGCGATCGCCTTGACACGATCGCCCGCGCGCCAGCACGTGCGGCCCAGCTCATAGTGCGCTTCGATCAGGTTGGGACCGAGCGCGATCGCCTTGCGATAGAACTGTTCGGCGTCCTCGTGCATCTCGCGCTGAAAGTAGAGCATGCCGAGGTAGAAGTTTGCGTACAGCGTCGCCTTGCGATCGTTGTCCAGGCGCAGCGCCTTGGAGAGGTGCTCGATCGCTTCGCCGAAGATCCCTTTCTTGAGACAGATGTAGCCGACGTTCACACGCGCGAGCGCGTTGGCCGGTTCCGCCATGAGCACTTGCTGGAAATTGCCTAACGCGTCGTCATACTTCTCCTGCAGCATCTGCGCCCAGCCTAGCAGCGAGCGCGCTTCGACGCTGTCGGTAGCAAACTCCAGGGCGCGCGTGATGGCTACTTCGGCACCAGCGTGATCCCCGATGGCAATGAGGCTCCAGCTCTTTTCGATGTATGTCGAGGCGTTGAGGCGATCCATGCGCTGCGACGTCTCGATGGCGCTCATCGCCTTGCTCGGCGGCGGAGTCAGCCTGTCCGGAGAGCTCAGCGCGTCGTCGCTCGCGTTAGGCGTCGACGGTTCCGGGGCCGGTCGGTTGATCGGCGGCGGCGTCGTCTCCGATGCAGGCGATAGCGTCTTCCAGCGCTGCGCCAGGGCGCGCAGACGCTCCTTCAGGTAGACGAGTTCTTGAAGGTCGCGGTCCACGGCCTTGTATCGTGCGATGATCTCGGCCTTGATCTCGTCGCGACGCGTGGCCGCGTCGGGATGCCCCAGCTCCGCGTCCAGCCGATCAGCCGCCTCGCGGTGATCCGCGAGCGTGTCGCTAGGCAGTATGCTCGTTGACATCGAGAGCTCCGGCGAGCACGAGCCGCTCGCTGGAAGTCAGAAGCCGATCGGTATCCAGGACGATCACGAGTTGATCGTCGCGCTTGATGACACCGCGCAAGTACTCCGCGGCCAGGCCGCGAAAGAGAGGCGGCGGCTCCACAAGCTCGGCTGCTTGTATCGTGCGCACATCCATGACAGCGTCGACGAGAACCGCGGCCCACTCGCCCGCTGCCGTCAGCACGAGGAGTCGCATCTGCGGTGTGATCGGCGCGGACGGCAATTCAAAGCGTCGTCGCAGATCGATCACCGGCACGATGCGGTTGCCGTACTCGATCACGCCGCCGATCCACGCCGGGAGGTTCGGGACAGTACGTGGCGCCTGATATCGCAACACGCGCTCCACGGCCTCGATTGGCGCGGCGAAGAGATCGCCGCCTAACCGGAACGTTACGAGACGAACGGTCGTTGTCCCGGCCATCATTGGGGTCGCTCCACATTCACTGGCGCCGCCGACTGACATGTCGCGACGAGCGCCGCGGCGTCGAGCACAGAAACGAGGACGCCATCCGACCAGGTCAGCGCCTGCACGAGTCCGTCTTCCGCGATCGCCGCGGGCGGTTGCCGCAGGCTCGCGCGATCGATCGTTAGGACGTCCAACGGCTCATCCACGGCGAGCGCGATGGACGTACCGCCGGCACGAACGACGATCGCGCAGCGCTCGCGCGTGGCGTCGTCGCGGGCGATGCCTAACGTCTCTTCCGGTCGGTACAACGGAACGAAGTGATCGCCAGCGCGCAGCAGGCCCGCAACGCCGGTTCGCCAATCGGGGAGCGGCCTGACCTCCAGGTCCTCCATCTGCGAAACGACGGAATCGAGCCAAATTGCGACGAACTCCCGGCCGATGCGCACCAGCAGGGCGTCGCGCGAACCGGCGGCTCCGGCCTGTATCGAGGTCGATGTGTAAGTGACGCTATTCATCTGATATGATGACAGGATTCGCTCTCGGTGGGTCACACCGCCGCGCGCCACTGCGCCATGGACCGCGAGACGGCGCCTGTGATCGCCGCGGCCATTTCCGTTAGCGGGATCACACGGTCGGCCCCTCCTTCGGCGACTGCGGCTGTGGGCATCCCGGCAATGACTGCGCTGGAGGGGGTCTGGACGAGCCCATAACCGCCCGCCCGTCGGATCGCACACAGGCCCACAGCACCGTCCCGTCCCATTCCGGTGAGGACGACGCCAACGGCGCGGGGGCCAAACAGGGTCGCTGTCGAGGCGAAGAGCGGATCGGCGGCCGGCCGTAGCCCCCAAACCGGAGGTCCGTCCGTGATTGCCACCGTCGGGCCGTCCTGCCGCGCGATGATGCTCATATGCCGGCCCCCCGGCGCCACGTAGACGCTCCCTGCCGCGAGCCGCTCACCACCCTTGGCCTCCCTGACCCACATCTGGCTGAGGGCGTCCAAACGTTCGGCAAAGCCACGGGTGAACCCGCTCGGCATGTGCTGAACGATGAGCACGGCGGCGTCGAGATCGGCTGGCAGCGCGGGTACGACTTCGGCGAGGGCCCGCGGTCCCCCTGTCGACGCGGCGATCACCACGGCAATCGACGCTGACGTCGTCGGTCGCGGCCCACCCTGTGGTTGCAGCTTGGGCCGCGCGAGGGCTCGCGTCTCGCTCAGGTTCGCGCCGGTCGCCGTGCGCAGCGCTTCGAGCAGCGGGAGCGCCAGCCCGTCTGTCTCGTCCGGGCGCGTGGGCTTGCGCACGAACTCCAGCGCGCCGAGCTCCAGCGCGCGCATCGCGAGCACGGCGCCGGCGTTTGCATCGAGCGCCGACAAGACGATGACCGGTCGCGGCGCCTCGCTCATGATGTAGCCTAACGCGTGCAGCCCATCCAGGCCCGGCATCTCGACGTCGAGCGTGACGATGTCGGGATTCAGCTCGTGCACGAGTTGAATCGCTTCATGGCCATCGGTGGCGAAGCCCGCGACCGTGAACTCGCCGCTGCGTTCGAGAATGTCGCTCACGACGTTGCGCAGGAGCGCATTGTCATCGGCGATGAGGACGCGATGCGGCTTAGATCTCATGCGTCCCTCGATCCATAGAGCGCACGGTCACTTTGCCGTCAGCAACGGCAACGGCGACAGTACGTCCGAAGTCGCCACCGACGTCTTCAGCGACGATGCTGATTCCAGCCCGACGCAGCGCGTCTCGCGCGGAGGCGATGTTGCGCGCCCCCATGTTGATGCCCGTCGTCGTGAGCAACGCTCCGAACATGCTCGCGCCGCCAACGAGTTTCGCCGTCAAAGCCCCGCGCGCTCCGGCGCGACGCATTTCAGTCACGAGATGCGGCACCGCGGCATCCGCGAACTTCGACGCGCGGGAGCGATCGCGCGAGTAGCTTTCGTTAGGCAGGAGGATGTGCGCGAGGCCGGCGGTCTGCGTGCTGGCGTCGTACAACACGATCGCGACGCAAGAACCCAACCCGTGCGACCAGAGCGCGCCGTGCTGACGCAGCACGGCCCACTGCGCGACGCCCACGGAGAGCTCGGGGGGCGTTCGCGACGGCGAAAAAGTCGACGTCACGGCAGCCGCTTGGCCAGCTCGAGATTGTTACGCGCGGCGGCGTTGTCCGGCGTGAGGTGCAACGCCTGCTGCCAGTACTTCGTGGCTTCGTCGCGCTCGCCGCGGCGGTAGCGGATGTTCCCAGCCTTGAGGTACACATCGCCGCCGAGATCCGATCGGATGCGGATCGTGCGCTGATAGCACTCGAGCGCGTCGTCATAACGAGCGCTTCGGTAGTGTAGATCTCCCAGGTTCTTGTGTACCTGCGCCAACGACGGTTCCTCCAGTGCCGCACGTTCGGCGGCGTTGAGCGCATCTTCGTTGCGCCCGCGACGTTCATATCCCGCGGCCAGGTCGTTATGCAGGATCGCGGCATGCGGGTACTTGGAGACGCCGACGTTCCACACCGCCAGCGCCGCCTCGAGATCGCCGTTCAGAGCCGCGATCACACCGGCGTAGTGGTACCAAACCGCCGGTCGCGCACGCGTCCCGTATGCTGAATCCGAAGCCATGATGAATGTGCGCGCGGCGGCAAAGTCGCGACGGCGCACAGCCAGAGCGACGCGCGCGAGATGCACCGACGCGTCGTTAGGTGCTGCCTGTGCGGCCGCCGTGAGGGCCGCGGCGGCTTCCTCGAGCTGGCCACTCATCCACAGAGCGATCGCGTGATTGACGTGCCAGGATGCACCGCTCCCAGGACGTGTCGCGCCGGCGCTGAACAATCGCACGGCGTCGGCAAAGCGCTTTTCGCGTAAGGCAACGAGGCCGGTCATGAACTCGGCGTGAGCGTCACGCGGGCGCAGCTCGGCGACACGCCTGAATTCGCGCAGCGATTCCGCATACATACCGGTCTTGTAGAACGCGACGCCCAGATTGCGATGCTCAGCGACGCGCACGTCGGCTGTGGGGCCTGGCGCCGGTTCGCGCCTGCCGACGGGATGCACAAATCCAGCAGTCATTAACCCGAAGAGCGCCTTGGCAACGTCGAACTCGCCCATCCCGGTGTCATCGATCAGTGCCGCGACGTCGCGCTCGCCGTCGAGCAGCGGGATGAGATGCTCTTGCTCTGGCGTTAGGGCAACGCCGCTCGTCTCCAGTCGGTCGCGATCGAGTCCGTACACGATGTCGAAGCTGGGAATGCGCTTCTCGATTTCGCTCCATTCGTCGATGCGTCGCGCGCCTTCGAGCAGCAGCGATTCCGGATTGATCGAGACGAGAAAGTCCTGCTCCTCGGGCTTGACGTCCGCTTCGAACGCGAACGTTCCCTCATGCCACGTGAACAGGAAGTACACGGCCTCTTCGATCTGCAGCTTGATGTAGCGATGCAGTTCCTCGCGCGCGATCATCTGCTTGGCGACGAGGATTTCGCCGAGGCGGCGTTGCGGTTGATGCGACTGTTCTGCGATGGCGGAATCGAGCTCGGTTCTCGTTATGAGTCCGTGCTTCACGAGTACGTCGCCTAACCGGTCGCGGCGATTGATGACCGAGGCGAACGAGATGCGCCCTTTGTTGAAGTAGATGTTTCCGAAGCTCTGCTTCTGGGCGATGCTGAGACAGCCAGTCTTCTTCCCCATCGCAAGCAGTTGCAGCACGTCGGGGAGGCTGGCTTCACGGAGATTGCCGCGGATCGCCATCAGCGCATCTCCTCGATCAACAGGCCGTCCGCGTCGGGCCAGTCGAGCACGATCTTCTCGGTATCCAGGAAGTACGTGTCGGACACGCCCTGCGCAGTCTCCGGTACTCCATCAGGCGGCGTGATGCTGAGCGGCGTTAGGCGTCGCGCCACGGCCGCGCTCACAATCGGCTTGGCGCGCGATTGCGCGGCCTTTTTCGCTTCCGCCGCTTTCTTGACCTCGGGCGACTGCGTTACCTCGATGGCGACGTGCACGACGAGCCCGCCCTCGAGGCGCGAGCGCATGCGATCGGCGAGCGTGCCTAACGCAGCTGGCTCGCGCTGTGTGGCAAAGACCAGCTGTGCGCCGCGCGTGACCAGCGCGTTGAACAGGTGGAACAATTCGTCTTGCGTCAGTTCCTTGTCCGCGACGGCCTCGAGACCGTCGAGCACGAACACGTCGCAGGAGCGATACTTGGCGCGCCAGCGCTCGACAGTCCCCTGCTGCACGGCGGCGATCAGCTCTTCGACGAACGCCTCGCCTGTCGTGCAGGCGACACGAACCACGCGACCGTTCCGCTGACGAAGCGCATTCGCGACGGCGTGTACGAGGTGCGTTTTTCCAGCGCCCGCAGGCCCGACCACGACGAGCGGGTTGTAGCGCGCGCCAGGGTGTTCGATGATCTCGCGTGCGGCGAGGACCGCGACCTCGTTCTGTGCTGTTTGACGCAGCGAGTCGAAACTGAGTCTCTCGTCAGGCGCCGGCAGCGTCGCCTGGCTCGACTGCTCGGCCGCGACAAAGGCTTCGGCGTCGGCGACGCGTTCCGGGTCACGGAAGATCGCCAGCCCTGCGTGCGCCGGATTGATGCGCACGGCTTCGGCTTCGAGGGAGCGCAAGCGTTCGACAGTGGCGGCGAAGCGCGCGTCGAGCGCTTCGAGATCGGCGGGCATTTCCGCAGCCGCCATCGCCTGCTCCAATGCCGTCGCACGGAAACCCTGACGCGTCCAGTGATTGATCCGTTCAGATAGTTTCGCGCGCCACCCTTCGACGTGCTGCGCTACGGCGACAGCGACGTCGCTCAGGAAACTTTCGAACTCGTTAGGAAGCCCGTTGTTGCTGTGGGCGTTCCCCAGCATCGTGCGCGCTTCCTCGACTCCGATCGGAGCGTCCAGAATCGCTTGCTGCGCGATGAGGCGATTGAGCGTGCCCTGCAACTCGCGCACGTTCGCCGCGCTCACGCGTGCGACTTCTTCGAGCACACCGGGCGGGAAACTTGCGCCGCGTTCCAGGCACTTATGCCGAAGGATCGCCACGCGCGTTTCGTAGTCCGGTGCCCCGATGTCCACGATCAATCCGCCGGAGAGTCGCGTGACGAGTCGTTCATCGACATCGGCGATCTCGCTAGGCGGCCGATCGCTGGTCATCACCACCTGGCGACCGCTGGCCTGCAGCGCGTTGAGCACGCGCAGCATCTCGCTCTGAGTTTCCGGCTTTCCAGTGAGGAATTGCACGTCGTCGAGCAGCAGCACGCCGATGCTCTGATAGCGGCGCTTGAACGCTTCGGCCTGTCCCGACGCGATGGCGCCGTGCAGCTGATCCACGAAGTCGTCCAGCGTGGCATACTCCACGACGAGATCGGGATGCAAGTGCTTCACCTGCGTGCCTAACGCGCCAAGCAGGTGCGTCTTGCCGAGGCCCGACGAGCTGTAGATGAATAGCGGGTTGTAGACGACGCCCGGCGTGTCCGCGACAGCGCGCACCGCCGAGACGGCGAGCCGGTTCGCTGCACCGACGACGAAATTGTCGAAACGGAAGCGGCCGTCGATCATCGCTCGGTTCCCATTCCCGCGGCGACCGGCGCGCTGAGCTTGCCGAGCACGAGCTCCGCCGCTGCGCGCAGCGTCTCGAAGACGCCCGGGCCGTGCAGCGCGTCGGCCGCGAAGCTCGGGACGCTACGGAAGTTCAGCGTTTCATCGAGGATCGCCGTGGACGTGATCAGGTCGCGCGGCAGGTCCTGCTTGTTGAACTGCATAACGAGCGGGAACTCGCGCGGATCGGTGCCCTGCTCCGCCAGATATTCGTGCAGGTCGCGCAGACTCTCGACGTTCTCGTCCATCTGGCGGCGCTGACTGTCGGCGACGAAGATGACGCCGTCGGCGCCCTGCAGCACAAGACGTCGCGTGGCGCGGTAATAGACCTGTCCAGGGACCGTGTACAGCTGGAAGCGCGTGGAGAAGCCGGAGATCGTCCCCAGCTCCAGCGGCAGGAAGTCGAAGAACAACGTGCGCTCTGTCTGCGTCGCCAGCGAAACCATCGTGCCGCGCCTGTTGCTCGGCACGCGATCGTAGATGTACTGCAGATTCGTCGTCTTCCCGGACCGGCCCGGTCCGACATAGACGATCTTGCAGACGATCTCGCGCGCGGAGTAGTTGACGACTGGCATCGTTAGGCCCTTCCGAACAGGACGGCCAAGTTGCGCGACAGATCGCGTTCGAAGTCGGCGTCCAGCGGCGGGGGCGACGCTTCAGTCCCCACCGAGGCGCTCCCGGCCGCGGCAACCATGTCCCCGAAGCAGACCCGCACGTGACCTAACGAGGAGTCTTCGTCGAACACGGCGAGCACCACCAGCACCCGTCCCTGTGCGACGAGCGGCGACAGGAAGAGCTGCGATGCCGCGCCACGGTAGTGCAGCGCGCCGTAAGGCGCGTCCTGCGCCATGCGACCCAGCTCAGTCGCCGTGGCATGAATGCCCGCCGCTAGAGCGCACGCCGACATCACGTCCACTGACTTGGTGAAGCCATGCGCGGCCAGCACGCGTCCGCTCGGTTCGAGCACGAGCGCGCAACGCACGCCCGCGTCGCGGACGAATCGCGCCAGCGGCGTCGCCAGCCAGGGCTCGACGGCGCGGGTCATGATGCGGCCTCCGCCGCGGCGGCGGTCGCCGCACGAGACAGCACGAGACGCAGAGCGCCGGTGTTGGCGTCGCTGTCGGCGAGGACGATGACCACGAGGGCCCCGGCCTGGCTTCCTGCTCGGGCGACGACTACCTGCCCGCCTTCAGCCTCGACGTGCATGATGCTCGACGCGCCGAAGCCGGCGCGCTCGCCCGCGAGGCGCGCGCTGCGATAGAGACGGCAGCCTAACGCGGTCAGCGTTTCGGCGTCCACGTCAGTCTGAGTGATCGCGTGCACCGGCACGCCATCGTCTTCGGCGGCCAGTACTACGGCGCGCACGCCGCGCGTGCGGGCGACGGGATCGAGCACGGCGTCGAGCGGCGCGATCATACAGTCGCCTCGAAGAACGACACGGCGCGCTGCCTGGCGCGCTGCACGTGCCGGCGGAAGAGGCCCGGCGCGGTACCCGGCGCGGCCGCGACGAGAGTCACCGCACCGTTAGGCGCCGGCGCCAATCCCACCGCGGCACTCGTGGCGTCGATGCTCAGCGCGCGCCACTCACCAAGCCCGAGCCTCGCGAGCGCCTGCTCCGCTTCCGCACGGACTCCCGTCAGTTCGGCGCCGACGCTGGCCGAGACATCTGTGCCGGTGTGATCGCGCAGCTCGCCCGCGAGTACCAGCCCATTTGCGTCGATGAGCAGCTCGCCTAACGGCTCGGCGACGGCATACGTACCGCGCGGTCCTGCTGCTGGCACTGACGCTCCGTTCGAGCCGTTCTCCGGCGCACGCGTTGCGCGCAGGCGATCCAAGGCAGTGCGGATGCCGGCGTCGTGCGGCGCGCGTTCGGCGGCGTCGCGCAAGTGTCGCTCGGCGGTGGACAGGTCGCCGCGCTGAAACGCGAGGAATCCGAGACCGCGCAGTGCACCGACGTGACCTGTGGTGATCTTGAGCGCCATCTCCCACTCATCCTTCGCGCGCTCGCGGTCGCCCATGTCAGCGTAGATGCGCGCCGCCACGTCGTGCGCGTCGGCGTTGTACGCGTGGCGCTCGAGCCCGCGCAGCACGACGCGCAGCGCGACATCTGGCTGGCTTCCACGACGCAACGCATCGGCTAACGGGATGAACGCGAGGCTCGCCGGATCGCTGGCGAGCAGGTCGCTGAGGCGGCGGATCTCGTCAGACATCGGCGAGTTCCTCGAGCACCTTGTCCAGTCGCGAGGCGAGGTCCGCGGCTTCACGCACGCGATCGCCTTCTCCGTTGGTCGCTCCCGGGTGCTTCGCGAGATAGTGCTGCCACGCGTCGACAGCGTCTCGTAAGGCACCACGTCGCGCGGCAAACCGTCCACGTTCCACGAGCGGCAGCGCCGACGCGGGATCGATCTCCTGCGCCCGCCGCAACTCCTCTTCGGCTTCGGCGTCGCGGCGTTCTTCGAGCAGCACCCGAGCAAGGACGAGGCGAGTCTCGAGCGAGTCCGGTGCGTCGGCGGCCGCACGCGTGGCGAGACGCAGTGCGTCAGGCAGCCGTCGCTCGCGCAGGGCTTTTCGCGCAGCGTCGAGCGTGTTCTCGGCCGGCATATCGGCAGCGGCGTTCGTTACCCGCGGACGCTCGCGCAGGTCGATCACGCCGGTGGAGAGAAGACCGTACGCGATGCGCGCGACATCGAAGTCGCTCGTGCCTAACGCTGTTGCGATGGTTCTGAGATCGGCGCGGCCGTCGATCATGGCCAGCACTTCCCACTCATGCGGCAGCAGGTCGAGCAGCGACGGATGCGTCTCGTCGATCGCGGCCAGCGCAGGGATCATGTCCAGATGCGGGATCTTGTGCGCGATTCGCGCCCATTCGTCGATGCGCCGCGCCCCTTCCATGAGCAGCGACTCGGTCGAGATGCTCGTCAGCGCGTCCGCCGGGATCTCGCCGAGCTGTCCTTCGCTGAAGGAAAAGTGACCCTCGCGCCAGGACATCAGCTCGAAGACAACAGCTTCAACCTGGAGCCGCACCTGCCGCTCCAGTTCCTTCGTGGTCAGCGCGCCGATGGAGACCAGGATCTCGCCGAGGCGTCGCGGCTGTGGGTCGCCGGCCTGCATCGCGCGCGCGCGTGCGAGATCGCCCTCGGCCACCTTGCCCGCTCGCATGAGCAGGGTGCCTAACGGGTGCGGATTGCTGCGGATGAGCGCCGCGACGACGCGGCCGCTGTCGAAGTAGACCGCCCCTTCGTTGTCGCGCAGCAGCGACGTGACGCGCAGCCGCCCCGTCTTCCGGCTCAGGTCCAGCAGCTGGAAGACGTCATGGATGCCAAGTTCCCGAAGCGGTCCTTCGATCGCCATGTTAGGCGGCCCCCTTCCGCTCGCGCGCCGCGAAGATGCGCCGCAAGTCGCCCGCCGAACGCGCCGCAATGCGCGCGCGACGTGCGAAATCGCTCTCCGGCTGCGCCGCGATGAGCGCCGCCCAGCGTTCGATCGCCTCATCGTAACGATGCTCTTCTGATAGCTGCACGCCGGAGAAGTAGAGCGCCGCACCGTGCACCGGGACAAAGCGCAACACTCGCTCGAAAGCGACGCGCGCGTCGGCTGGACGGTCACAGAGGATGAGCGACTCGCCTAACGCCGCGAGGGCATCGAAGTGGTACGGCTCGCGCAGCAACAGATCCGCCAGCAGCGGTATCGTCTCGGCCGCGCGACCGCGGCCACGCCGTAGCGCGGCCAGGTCCAGCGCGGCCTCGGCGTACGAGGGGACGGTGTCCAGTGCCGTGAGCAGCTCGCGCTCCGCTTCGTCGAACGCCTCACGCACGACTAACAGGCGGGCGAGCTCCAACCGTACGGCCGCGGAATCGCGATCCAGGGTCAGGGCATATCGGTAGGCGTCTTCGGCGCGCGAACGATCGCCCATGGCACGCGCGACATCGCCTGTTAGGCGCATCACGTCGGCGCGCATGGGAGCCAGACGCCGCGCTGTTTCCAGGGCTGACAGCGCGGCCAGATACCCTCGCGCGTCGCAACGCACGCGGGCCACGAGCAGCAGCAGATCGACGTCGCTCGGCGCGCGCTCGGCCAGCCATTCAGCGATCGCGCTGGCGTCGTCGCCGCGCCCCAGCGCCAGGAGGGCACGCGCCTCGCCGGCCGCAGCAAGAATGTTCGTCGTGTCCAGGTCGCGCGCCTGACGATAGCGCTCCAGCGACTCGCCGTGCGCGCCAAGGTCCAGGAAGAGATCGCCCAGCAGCAGCAGCCCTTCGAGGCGGTTGGCACCTAACGCCAAGGCGCGATGCGCCTCGGCCAGCGCGCGATCCGGCTGGCCAGCCTGTCGCAGCGCTTTGGCCTCCGCGTACACGCTTCCGGAGATAACCGGCTCCGCATGACCGGCAACGGCCGGTTCCAGTTCAGCAAAGAGGGCACCCAACGCGGCGACGTCGAACTTGAAGCCCTCGACTCGGCCATCTCGCCGATCGCCACCGAGATCCGGGCTGACGCGCAGGTCGGGATCCTCGAACTCCAGGTCGATGGCCAGATCGAACTTCTGCGGGACGTAGTACGGGTCCAATTCCAACGCGCGCTTCGTCTCGCGTAAGGCACCTTCGAAATCGCCGAGGTTGGAGAGCGCGAACGACAGGTTGTAGCGCGCTTCCGCGTAATCGGGCTTGGCCTCGATCGCTCGGGCAAACGCGTTTCGTGAATCGTCGAACTTGCGCAGCGCGGAGAGTACGAGGCCCACACCGTTCCAGGCCGTCGCATGCTCCGGCTCGAGACGCAGGACGTGGCGATACGCTTCGAGACACAGATGGAATTCGCGCTGACGGTAGAGCAGCAACGCGAGATTGAGCCGCGCCTTCACGAACGTCGGCTGCTCGTGCATCGCGCGCTGGAAGGCGTCGACGGACTCGGCGAGGCGACCCGCTTGCCACAGCGCCACGCCCATGTTGTTGAGCGCGAGTGCATAACGATTGTCGATCGCCGCCGCGCGCTCGTAGCTGCCGCAGGCGTCCTCGAGCCGGCCGACCTGATGCAGCGCGACGCCGCGCTCGTTCCAGAGCTTCGGCGAGTCGGACGACTCCTCCACGAGGCGATCGTACAGCGGCACGGCGGCGGCGCCGTCCCCTTGCAGCAGATGGATCTCGGCCATCGCTTGCGTGACGAGTCCGCGATCCTCGCCGCGATCCAATGCGAGACGGTACTCGTGCAGCGCTTCGGCGAGATATCCCTTCTGCCTGAACGCCAGCCCGAGGTTGTAGTGCGCGAGCAGGCCTTCTTGCGCCACGGTCATTTCTCGCGTGACGCCAAGCTTTGCTCGCGCGGCCGATGCGGCGGCCGCGGAGCGCGGGTCGAAGCGGTCGAGCGACAGATTCGCGTGGGCGCGGCCTAACGCGGGCTTGAGCTGCATGGCGCGCTGCGTGGCGGCACGCGCCTCTTCGTGGCGCCCGATGTCGCCCAGCACGAAGCCTAACAAGAACAACGAGTCGGCGTGGTCCGGCACGATGCTGCTGCAACGCTGCAAGTGCGAGAGCGCTTCGTCGTTGAGCCCGCGATGGTAGCTGATCTCGCCCGCGTGAAAATGCAGCTGGGCGTTGTCTGGCTCCACGCTGAGCGCTTGCGCGATCCAGACGGCGGCCCGCTCCATGTTGCCGCGCTTTTGCTCGGCGAGACCGAGCTGCGTCATCGCGGCGCTGTCCTGCGGGTTGTCGTCGACAAGGCCCGTGAATTCGGCGACGGCGCTCGCGTACTGCCCTAGCAGCGCGTACGTGCGCCCCAGCTCCCAGCGTGGCTCGCGCGCGTGCGGCGCCGCCGTCAGCTGCTCACGCAGCTCGTTGACTTTGGCGTCGTAGACGCCCGTCGTGAAATACGCGATCTCCAGGTTGCGCTGCGCGACGGCCATCCGCGCGTCGATCTCCAGCGCCCGCGCGAAGGCCGTTATTGCTTCGTCGTAGAGGCCTTTGTTGAAATAGAGAACGCCGAGGTTGTTATGCGCGCCCGCATCGGCCGGATCGATGCGCCGCGAAAACGAGCGCAGCACATCGCGATCCCGTGCAGACATGAGGCTCGGCGCCATCGTGACCGCTCCGTTCGGCGACGAGACCTAACGACGCCAGCGGCTACGCGAGCCGCACCGCGCGAAGAAGGGCGCGCAGCGACGGCGGATCGGGGAGCAGCAAGAAGAATCCCCGCAGCACCTGCCCGGCTTCATGCAGGTGGAATTCGGTTTCAACGCAGAAGACGTAGTCGTAGTCCGCGCCGAACTGGAGATACGCTGTCGACAGCACGGCCTTCGACATGTCGATCGCGAGGCTCGGCGGCGACGGCAACAACATGAGTCCCATGAAGTCGGAGAGCGCGTTCATGTACGCGCCGCTCAGGATGTTGCCCGCTTCCTTGAGCGCCGACTGCTCCAGCGCCGTGAGATTCCCGTCAGGTGACCCCGGGCGCCGTGTGAGCTGCTGCGCCAGCTGATGCGCGGTCGGCTTCGGGAAGACGAGAAGCGTATGACCAGCCAGATCGCCTAACATGTGCATCAGCACGGCGGCGACCGGCTCCTCCGGATCCGAGAGTTGCGGCGGGACATCTTCCAAAGGCGCGATGTTGATCTCGGGCACCGAGATCATGATCGTCTGACCCGTCATCTGGGAAAGCGCCGTCGCGGCGTGACCCGCGCCGATGTTGGCGACTTCTCGTAAGGCGTCGAGCTGCATCGGCTGCAGCGAGCGAATGTCGTACATGTTACTCCCTTACAAGAGACTGGTCGCTTCAAGGATGAGCGCCGGTGATCCATCGCTCAGAATCGTCGCACCTGTGACGCAGCTAGCTGCACCGCGCACGGTGTCGAACGTTTTGACGACGATCTCCTGCTGCCCGATGAGTTGGTCGACAACCACCCCCGCACGGCGGTCTGCAACCTCTATAACGACGACTTGGCTCCCCTCTGCGTCGCGTACTGGGAGCTGCACCACATCGCGCAGGCGGACGAGCGGCAGGAACTCATCGCGCAGAACCAAAACGTCACGCCCGCGTACAGCGCGAACCACGTCCGGAGTGAGGTGCAGAGTCTCCTGAACGTGCGTGAGAGGCAACGCGTATGTCTCAGTCGCAACGCGTGTTAGGAGCGCCGGGACGATGGCAAGCGTGGCCGGCAGACGCAGCGTGAGCGACGTCCCCTGGCCCGGTGCAGTCCCGAGCTCCATGGAGCCACCAAGGCCGCGCACGCGGGAGAGTACGGCATCCATGCCGACGCCACGGCCCGAGTAGTCGCTCACCTGAGCCGCGGTCGAAAAACCAGGGCGCGCGATCACGCGCAGGACGTGCTCGTCGCTGAGCTCCGCCAAGTCACCCTCGGGCATGCCTAACGTGCGCGCCTTGCGCAGAATCGCGCTGCGATCGATGCCGCGCCCGTCGTCAGTCACTTTGATCATGATGGACGCGCGATCGCGAGCAGCGCTCAGGATGAGGCGCCCCATGCGCGGCTTGCCCGCGGCCGCGCGTACGTCCGGCGCTTCGATGCCGTGATCAACAGCGTTGCGCAGAAGGTGGATCAGCGGATCGCCAACCTGGTCGAGGAGCGATCTATCGACTTCGATCTCGCGCCCCTCCACTATGAACTCCACTTCCTTGCCTAACGCGCGAGCGGCGTCGCGTACGACGCGCGGGAAGCGGTCGAAGATCTGCCAGACTGGAACGAGCCTGCTCGCCATCACGGCGTCCTGCAGCTCGCCGATCAATCGCGCCGCGTGGCCAACTGCGTCATCCAGCTCGCCGTGCGAGATCTCGCTGCTCAGCTGCGTCAGACGGCCGCGCGCGATCACCAACTCACCGACGAGGTTGACGAGGGCATCCAGCCGGCGCAGATCGATGCGCACGTTGACGTTCTGTCCGCGACGCGCGTCGGCGCGTTCCCAGGCATCGTCCGACCGCTGGCGCGCGCGCATCTCCTCGGCGTTGTCCGCCGCGGCGCGCGTGACGTGCACATCTCTCACGTCGCCGACATCGCGGATCGCTTCCTCGACGGCGCGAGTGTCTGCCGCCGTCTCCAGGCGCAGCTCGATGGTGTCGCCCTTCCAATCGCCGGAGAGCGCCGCGCGATCCGGGCGCGACGCGTGAATGGTGCCTAACGAGGCCGCGCGCTGCAACACCATGATGCCGCGTACGCCCGGGAGCGCGGCATCGGGCGACAGCTTCACAGTGATCAGATAGCCGCTGCCCGCGAGCTGCGACGCGGCGGCCGCCGCTGCGGCCAGCTCCTGCACTGGCGCCGCCCACTCGTTCGTCGCACGCAGACGCTGCAGAACAGGAGCGACAGTGTCCCGCGACGCCGCGTCCTGGCCTGCAATCGCCTGCTCGATCGCTTGCTCCAGCGCATCTGCAGCAGCGAATAAGAGCTCGACGGTGTCCGCGTTCGCGATGCGCGAACCGTCGCGCACCAGCGAGAGGAGCGACTCGAGTTCATGGGCAAGTTCGGCGACCCCCGCGTAACCGGGGCCCATGACGCCGCTCATTCCCTTCAGTGTGTGAACCGCGCGAAACAGCTCGTTGACGCTTTCAGTCGCGTCTGGTCGTTTCTCGAGAGCCAGTAACGCTTGGTTGATCGCCGCGAGATTCTCGCGACTTTCTGATGCGAATAGGGCGACGTACTTCGCGGTATCCATGCGCGACCGCCTTTTCGCGTCCGCGCCTTACGAGAGAACGCGCTGTATAGCCTCCAGCACGCGACTCGGTTGGAACGGCTTCACGACGAAGTCCTTGGCACCAGCTTGAATCGCTTCGATCACGAGCGCCTGCTGACCCATCGCGCTGCACATGAGGATGCGCGCCGCTGGATCGAGCTTCGTGATCTCCCGGACGGCGTCGATTCCGCCCATGTCCGGCATGACGATGTCCATCGTGACGAGATCGGGCCGCAGCTCGCGATAGCGAGCGACAGCCTGCGCGCCGGTTTCCGCCTCACCCACAACATCAAAACCCGCCTGCTGCAGGATGTCCGACAGCATCGTACGCATGAAGATCGCGTCGTCGCAGATGAGTACGGATTGGCTCACAGGCTTCAATCTCCAAAGTGCGAAGTCAGGCGACGACCTGCCGCGCCAGCGCGGCAACGTCCAGCACAATGACGATCTCAGTCTCCAAACGTCCCACGCCGAGGCATAACGACCCGGCCGTCGCTGTCGCGCTGGAGGGGGAACCCTGCCCCAGGGCGACTTTGGTGCTGCCATCGATCGGCTCGACTTCGAGGGCAACCACGTCGCGAACGTCCTGTACGGCGAGGCCGATGGTCTTCCCTTCGACCTCGACCAGGACGATCGACCCCTCGTCGGGCGATGGGCCGGCGTCTGATCCTAGCAATCGCAGGGCGACGTCTGCGACGACGATGAGCGAGCCGCGCAGGTTGATGAGGCCCCTCACCAGAGCGGGGGCTCCCGGGATGCGAGTCGCCGGCCGAGTCGGAATGACCTCCCTCAGGAAGGAGGCATCGAGCGCGAACAACTGCCCGCGAACTTCGACGATCAGGAGGTTCTGGAGCGCCGCGTTAGGCGTCGTCTCGATAGAAGTCGAACTCGTCAAGTGGATCCGCCAGCTGGAGAATGCGAGTGTCGAGGGCAGCGTTTGCCAACGACTGACGCAAGTCCGGCGGAAGCGGAGACTTGAGATCGATCAGCGCGCCTGACGAGGGGTGTCGCAGCCTGAGCCAGGCGGCGTGGAGAAAATGCCGTACCGACACCGGCTCTTGCTCTGTCGTTGCCGTTCGCCTTCGAGCGGCGGCGCCGTACACGGTGTCTCCCACGACCGGGTGCCCGACCGAAGCGAGGTGCACGCGAATCTGGTGCGTGCGTCCCGTGTGCAGTGTCGCTCGAAGCAGCTCGGACCCTTCGAAGCGCGCCAACCGAACGAAAGTCGTCTTCGCCGGTTTGCCAGTTTGGACGACCGCCATCCGCTTTCGGTCTCGCGGGTCCCGCGCGAGCGGCTTTTCGACGGTGAGACGCTCGCTGCGCAGGTGCCCGCGTGAGAGCACGGCGTACTGCCGGATCACTCGACGGTCCGCGACGGCCTTCGCGAGAATGCGATGTGCCCTCTCGTTCTTGGCGACTAACAGAAGTCCCGAGGTCTCCTTGTCCAGCCGATGTACGAGACCGGCGCGCGGCACCGCGCTCTCCGGTTCCCCCGCCAGCTCCGCGCCACCCAGGTTCCTCGCCAATCCCCGCCCCAGCAGCGCATTCACCAGCGTCCCCGACCAGTTGCCTGGGGCCGGGTGCACAACCATCCCTGCTGCCTTGTCGATGACGAGAAGATCCTCGTCCTCGAACACGACCGTCAGTTCGATCGACTCGGGCTCGAAGGTCCGCTCAGTCGTCGGCGGCGGCCGCCAGATCTCGACGCGCTCACCCCGTCGCGGCTTGTAGCTCGCCTTTTCGTTCCGACCGTCGACGCGCACCTGCCCGGTCGCAATGAGGGTGGCTGCCCGCGTGCGCGAAACGCCGGCGATCGAGGCCACTAACGAGTCGAGGCGAACATCGCTGTCCGCCTCGATCAGTCGTGATTCGTCGGGTTTTGAGGTTGTCGAGCTCACTGCCCTTCTGGAGCCTGCGACAGCGTCGCATGAGTCGCCGCGGGCGTCTCGGCAGCGACGCGTTTCTCGTCGCCCCACAGCACCCAAGCCAGCAGGATCGCTCCAACCGACACAGCCATGTCGGCGACGTTGAACGTCGGCCAACGCCAATCACCCACGCCAACGTCGATGAAATCGACGACGCCGATGCTCGACGTGATGCGATCGATGAGGTTGCCGATCGCTCCAGCCGTGACCAGGCCTAACGCGAGCGCGCGAAGCCGTTCCCCTGCGCGAGTGTGCACATACAAACGCGCGAGAATGAAGAGCGCACCGATCGTGAGCGCCAGGAAAATCCAGCGAGACCAGGGCCCAAGATGCAGCCCGAACGCGGCGCCCGGGTTGTACACCAGCGTTAGGCGTACGCCATCGCCAAAAACCTCTCGCGGCACGCCGCGCGGCTGCAGCGCCGATTCAGCCCAGCGCTTCGTGATGATGTCCGCGACAACGAGCGTACCGACAACCGGCCAGAACCACAGGCCGCGCGAGCTACTTCTTGGCATCTTCCTCCCGCTGCTTGCAGTTGATGCAGTAGCGCGCGTGGGGGAGAGCATCGAGGCGCTCGAAGGCGATTGGATTTCCACACTGCTGGCAGATGCCGAACGTCTCGGGCGATCGGTACAGCCGCCTGAGCGCGTCGTCGATGTGCCAAAGGAAGCGCCCCTCTTTGCTCGCGAACAGGAATGCCTTTTCCCGCTCCATGGCGTCCGTTCCCTGGTCCGCCATATGGAAAGAATACGAGCTCAGATCGCCATCGGCCTGTTGCGCCGTCGCGCCAAATGTCTCGTCGTAATGGCCAAGCTCCTTGAGAATGCGTTTGCGCTCTTCGAGGAGTCGCTTCTCGAAGTGCTGCAACTGCTTCTTCGGCATGGGCTTCGGCTTCTTGGTGCTACCGGCTGAGCTCATAATCCCGCGTCTATGGTGAAGGCGACGTTGACGGTCAGGCCATCGATCTCGACCGTATGCGTCGCGATATCAGAAACAGTGCCGTTTTGACCTACGTGCATCGCCCGGGCCAGAACTTCTCCGGCGATCCACTCTTTGTAGGCTCGAGCTGCCGCTTCGAGCTCTTCAGCGCCCCATAACCATAGTCGGATGCGGTCGCTGACGGCGAATCCGGCCGCTTTACGCAGTCGCTGGATGCGACTGACTAGCTCTCGAGCTACCCCTTCCGCACGCAGTTCCGGCGTGATGTGCGCGTCGATGGCAACGAAGCGCCCAGCCTCCTCCTTAACTACCAGTTCTCCCATCGCTTTTCGCGCGATCTCTAAATCCCCGACGTCGAGTTTGTGTTCCGCCCCTTCCACCGAGACTGTGACAGGTTCGCCGCGCTCGAACGCGCGGAGCGTCTCGCTCGACAGCGCCTGGACAGCCTTTGCGGCAAGGGGCGTCGCCTTCCCGAACTTTTTCCCCAGCGCGCGGAAATTTGGCTTGGCTGTCAACTCCACCAGTTCTTCTGCCGAATCGAGCAGGTCCGCTGACTTCACGTTGAGCTCCAGCGCGACCAGCGACAGCAACTCGGCAACCTTGGCGGAGTGGGTCGCGGGTACCACGCACACGGCCCGGGTCAGCGGTCTCCTGACGTTGAGGCCGACGTCCTCACGCGCGGCTCTGCCGAGCCTAACGAGCTCGCGCGCCTCCTCCATGGCGGCTTCCAGGATCGGATCGGCGGCGGCAGCGTCGCGCCGCACGTAGTCGGCCAGATGCACGCTCGAGCCGGTGAGCGCGCGGTGGATCCAGTCCGACATGAACGGCGCCAGGGGGGCGAGCAGCCGGCAGAAGACCACGAGGACTTCATGCAGCGTGGCGAAGGCGGCGCGGTTGTCCTCGCTGTCGGTCTTCCAGAAGCGGCGCCGGTTGAGCCGCACGTACCAGTTGGAGACGTCGTCCACCAGGAACGTCATCAGCTTTCGCGCAGCGGCGGTGGCGTCGTAGTTGCTGAACAGCGCATCGACAGTGCGCTCCACGCTCGTTAGGCGCGACAGCATCCAGCGATCGATGAGCGGCCGCCTGCTCGGCGGCGGGTCCGCCTCGCTCGCTTCCCAACCATAGTTCGCGTACTGCGCGAAGCTGCCGCTGTACACGTTCTTGAGCGTGAGGAACCCGCCCGCGGCGATCTCGCGGATCGCATTCTCGTCGAAACGCCGTGGGAGATCCAGCTGGCTCGATGCGACGAGAAAGAAGCGCACGGCGTCGGCGCCGTACTTGGCGATCACGCTCCAGGGATCGACCATGTTGCCGCGCGACTTCGACATCTTGATGCCCTGAGCATCGAGCACCATGTCGTTGACGACCACGGAACGAAACGGCGCCGTATCGTCCGAGCGACGCACCGGAGCGCTGCGCGCGGCGCTGGCTCCGGCGGCAGAACCCAGCACGTCGTTGTTAGGCAGCGCATCCCCAAGCCCCGTGGCGATCGCCAGCAGGGAGTAGAACCAACCGCGCGTCTGATCCACGCCTTCCGCGATAAAGTCGGCCGGATACATGCGCGCCATGACGTCGCGATTCTCGAACGGATAATGCCATTGGGCGAACGGCATGGAGCCCGAATCGAACCAGGCATCGATGACCTGCGGCACCCGCCGCATCGTGCCGTTGCCGCTTTTCGCTGGCCACGAGTACTCGTCGACGCTCGGCTTGTGCGGGTCGAAGTCGTCAGGTAGCGGCTTGCCGATGCGCTGCGCCAGCTCCGCGAACGATCCGATCGCTTCCATCTCGTCCGCATCTGCGTCGTTCACCCAGATCGGAAGCGGCGTGCCCCAATAACGGTCACGCGAGAGCGCCCAATCGATGTTGTTCTTGAGCCACTCGCCGAAGCGGCCATCCTGCATTCCCGGCGGATGCCAATCGATACGCGCATTGCGCACGAGCATCTCGTCCTTGTAGCTCGTCGTGCGCACGAACCAGGATTCGCGCGCATAGTACAAGAGCGGCGTCCCACAGCGCCAGCAGTGCGGATACGCGTGCGTTAGGCGCCCGGCCTTCCAGAGGCTGCCGCGGCGCTTGAGCTCCTCGACGATGAGCGCGTCGGCGTCTTTCACCCATTTTCCACCCACGATGGGGAGCGCCGCATCGAAGTGTCCACGCGCGTCGACGGGCTGCAGGAAGGCGAGCTTGTGCCGTTGCCCAGCCGCGTAGTCGTCGGCACCGAAGGCTGGCGCCATGTGCACGATGCCCGTGCCGTCTTCTGGCGATACGAAATCTTCGCCCACGACGATTTCGTGCGTTCCTTCGTCGGGATACTCCACCCAGTCGAGCGGTCGCTTGTAGGTCCAGCCGACCAACTCGCGCCCCGTTAGGCGTCCGATAGTCTCCCAGCGATCGTCGTAGTCCTCGCCTAACACACCCTTAAGGCGCGCCTCGGCCAGAATCAGCGACCCGTCCGGATTCTTGCGCTTGCGAACCTCGACGTACTCGAGATCGGGATGAACAGCGAGCGCGACGTTCGAGACAAGAGTCCAAGGTGTCGTCGTCCAAACAAGCAACCGACGTCCACTCTGACCGCTGACCTCTGACCTCTGACCTGTAGCCTCGAGCGCAACATAAATCGACGGATCCTCGACGTCTTCGTACCCTTGAGCCACTTCATGCGACGACAACGCCGTCCCGCATCTCGGGCAATACGGCAGGATCTTATGGCCGCGATATAAACGGCCCTTGTCGTAGAGTGTCTTGAGCGCCCACCACACACTTTCGATGTAGTAGTTCTCGTACGTCACGTACGCGTGCTCGTAATCCATCCAGATCGCGGCACGCTCCGAGATCGACTCGTGGTCTGCCTTGTACTGCCACACGCTCTCGCGACACAGCGCGTTGAATTTGGCGACGCCAAGCGCTTCGATGTCCTGCTTGCCGCTGATGCCTAACGCCTTCTCAACCTCGATCTCGACGGGCAGGCCGTGCGTGTCCCAGCCGCCTTTGCGCGGTACGTGAAACCCCTGCATCGTCCGGTGCCGGCAGAAGAGATCCTTGATCGTCCGCGCGAATACGTGGTGGATGCCTGGCCGCCCGTTCGCCGTGGGCGGCCCCTCGAACCAGACGTACGCCGGCTCTCCTTCCCGAGCCCGAACCGTCGCCTCGAAGAGCTTTTCAGCTCGCCACCACTCGAGGACCTCACGCTCGACGTCATCGACGGAGCGGTCTGGCGGCAGGAGCCGGTAACGTTCGGACGCCATGGTTGGAACTCGAACCTGAAGTACGTTAGGCAGCGAGCCGGCGAACGACTCCGCTCACCAGCGCCGTGAGTTTCGGCTCCGCCGCTCCAGCCGTCGCGATGATCCGTGCCACATCGATGGGCTCCAGCGTCTCGGGGATGCACATGTCCGTGATGATCGACAGCCCCAGCACGCGCATTCCCGCGTGCACCGCGACGATGACTTCCGGCACGGTGGACATCCCCACGGCATCGGCGCCGAGCGTGCGCAGCATGCGGTACTCCGCTCGCGTTTCCAGAGACGGGCCGCTGAGCGCGATGTACACGCCCTCCCGCAACGTGATGCCTTCGGCGCGGGCCACGTCACGCGCCAACGCGCGCAGCTCGCGGTCGTACGCCTCGGACATGTCCGCGAAGCGCGGGCCCAGCCTGTCGTCGTTAGGGCCGACGAGCGGATTGTCACCCAACAGATTGATGTGATCCGAGATCAGCATCAGATCGCCCGCACCCCACGTCGGCACCATACCGCCGCTCACGTTTGACACGATCAGCGTGCGCGCACCTAACGCCCGCAGCACACGCACTGGGAAGCTCGCCTGCTGCAGCGTGTATCCTTCGTAGCGATGAAACCTGCCCTGCATCGCCACAACGTTTTTTCCGCCGAGAGTACCACATAACAGACGCCCGGCGTGCGATTCGACGGTGGACAAGGGAAAGTTCGGAATGTCCGCGTAATCGATCGTGACGGGCGACTCGATGCGGCCGGCGAGCCCGCCGAGGCCCGTACCCAGGATGATCGCGACGTCAAGCGCGACGGAATACCGCGACTGAATCACGGCAACCGAGGCCTCGACGTTTTCCAGTGTGTGAAGTGCACCGTGCATCGACTCCGCCTCCACCGCCACGCCCTCGTCAATCACACTTCGCAGTTCGTCCCTCGCTGTCACGCTATTCCTTTACCAACGAATCGAGCCACGCGGGCGTCTGCGCCGACGGTCGCGGCGCCTCCTCGGCGCGCGGGCGGTCGACACCTAACGAGGCCGGCGCGGCTTCGGCCGCCTCGATCTCGGCCAGCTGTCGTTCGATCATCGCGCGCAGCTGCGCCAGATACGCGCGCCGCTGACGCACGAGGACTTCGAGATCCGATTCGACACGCGCGATCTGTTGCTTCTGATCGGACAGCATCCGCTCCGACTCGGCCCGAGCTTCGCGCAAAATGAGCTGCGCTTCGCGATCGGCCTGCTCGCGCACTTCCGCGCGCAGCTGCTGCGCTGAGATCAGCGCCTCGTTGATCGCCTTGTCGCGCTCGCGGAAGGCGCGTAGCTGCTCGTGGAATCCGCGCGCCTTGGCCTCCAGCTCTTGCGTCTGGCGCACCAGTCGCTCGACCTCGTTCGCTACCTGCTCGCGAAACTGGTCTACGCGCGTTTTGTCGTAACCTCGCAGCGCCGAGCCGAAGTCGTATCGCCGGATGTCGAGTGGCGTTAGGTGGAACGATTCGTCGCTCATGTCGCTCTCGCCCCGAACAGGATGGTCCCCAACCGCACCAGTGTCGCCCCTTCCTCAACTGCAATCTCATAGTCGCCGGACATGCCCATGGACAGCTCATGCGCCGGATGCCCAGCCGCGCGCAACACGCGCGCGGCCTCCCGAGTCTGCGCGAACAGCTCGCGCAGCGTTGCTTCGGCGGCCTCGTACGGCGCCATTGTCATTGCGCCCTGCACTTCGATTCCGCTGAGCCCCGTTAGGTGTTCAGCGACGCGGCCAACCTCATCCGGCGCAAAACCACCTTTCGTGCCCTCACCCGACGCATTCACCTGCACCAGGGTACGAACGCGACGCCCCGTGCGCGTACCAAAATCATGCACTTCGTCCGCGAGACGCATGCTATCGAGCGAATGCAACATCGCGAACGACGCCAGATGCTTCACTTTGTTGCGCTGCAAGTGTCCGATGAGGTGCCACTCTACGTCCACCGCTGTTTGAGACATCTTCGCGATCGCTTCCTGCATCTTATTCTCGCCGATCCGACGTATCCCGTGCGACGCGGCGGCCTCGATCGCATCCGGACCGTGCGTCTTCGTAACTGCGACTATCTCGACTCGCTGCCCGTGCCCACCTCGCGCTCGCGCGGCCTCGATTCGCTCTCGAATCTCAGCGAGGCGCTCGCCGAGGTCGGGAAAAGGCATAAGGTGTTAAGCTATCGTAGGTTACACCGCGGATCAACGGAGCCGCGGCCCGCACGAACTGCGGAGAGAATCTCCGACGGACAGTTCAGCAACGCGTGAACATATCCCTCGGCCGGATCGATGACGTGTTGCGTCGGGTTGGTGATGGCAAGCCGCGACGCAATCGTCGTGTCAACAACAACATGCGACGCGGCCGACTGCGATACGTGAATCGAGTCGCCGACGGCGAGCACAGGAATGCCTGCCGCTGCGTCGTCAGGCTCGCGCCGCTCGTAGACCATTCCGCGCAGGATCCAGTTGCTGCCTAACGCGTCGCGCTGGCGTGCCGGGACTGAATTCGCCAGGGCAAGCGGCCGTCGCAGCAGGGCGGCGCGTGCCGCGACAGCGTCGATCGTCTCATCCAGCCCGCGCCACGAATCGACGGCTGAGCCCAGAACGAGCTTGTGTCGACGCGCGAGCTCCCAGCGATACCAGTCCGCCGGCAGCAACGGGATCGTGACGACAGTGACGTCAGGGCGGCGTCGCTGAACGATCTGCTCGAACCACAACGGGTACGTGTCGTTGTCGCCTGCGACGAGCAGCACGGCATTGGGTGACGTCGAATCCAGCAGTGCGGTCGCGAAGCGTTCAGCGAGCGTCGGCGGGCCGTCTTGTGCGCGATTCGCAGCGCGCCAGTTGAGCGCAAAAGGAGCCGCCGCTATGACAAGCGCCACGGCGCCGGATGCACTCGGCTTGTTGAAGCGCATTGTCAGCCAACGCCCGAAGCTCGTCGCGCCAATGCCAGCCCACGCACCCCACAGAGCAAACGCGATCGCGAAGAAGTAGTCGCGCTCCCGGGCTTCGTGTGGCGCATCTGTGGGAAGGATTCCGATCCCGTACGATGGTCCAGCGTGTAGATTGAGCACCGCTACGGCGCCTAACGAGGCGCTCAGGAGGGCGACCGCGACGGCACGGAACGAGCGCCGGTCACGGGAGCGGTGCCACGCGGCGCCGGCGATCCCGAGGGCGACGAAGATCAGCGTGAACGGCGTACGCTTGAAGCTCGCTCCAACCCAATCGTCGAGACCAAAAGCGAGTTGCCAGTCGGCGTACTGCATGACGTTCCCGATCTGCAGCCACAGGGGCGCTCGACGAGGCCAGAGCGCGGGAACGTCATACTGCTCGCGACCAACGACGTTCACAACGCCGTCGATTGTGACCGGGTTGCCCTGATTGACGAACGGATCGCGCTGCGCGCGCAAATACATGAAGGCGACGGCTGTCGCGGCCAGTAGAACCACTGCCAGCAGTGCGGCTCCGTCACGCAGCCTGGCTCGCGAGGCGACGTCGGCACGAGACAAGCTCGCCGCCGCGATCACCATGACGCTCCCTAACGCGAGGGCCGGCTGTGTGGTGCCTAACGCCATGGCGAGGAGCACAGCGCCGCTCAGCACGACCGCGCGAGGGATGTACACGCGTCCGCTGCTGTCCGTCGCGGCCAAGACGACGACTCCGGGTGCAACGACGAGCGCGCTCAAGTGCAGTGGGACCGCCAAGGCGAGCACGTAGACGGTGAGCACGGCGTCGCGCCAGCGCTGCGTCATTCCGGCGCGGTCGGCCAAGGCCAGCGCAATGAACGCGAGCGCCAGCGACAGCGCATAGACCTCGGTTTCAGTCGCGCTGCGCCAGACGGACAGCATCGCACCGGCCGTCAGACCGGCGGCGACACCGGCGATGCGAGAGGACGTCCATCGCGCCACGCTCGCGCCTAACACGGCGCACCCGGAGGCCGTGGCCAGCGCAGAGAGCACGTTCACGGCGCGCGCAAAACCGATCAGCGGTGCGAAGATTCGCGCCCACACAGCGCCGATCATGACATAGAGCGGCGTCCCGGGCGGGTGCGGAATGCCAAGCGAGCGGATCGCCGACTGAAATTCGCCGGCATCCCATAGCGTGACGCCGGGTGCCAGCGTCGCGCAGTAAACAATCGTTAGGACTCCCGCTACGAATACGGGGACTTGCAGCCCGCGCAGCCTTTCCGTCACTCAACTCCCGGTGCCAAAGACGCCGGGAATACTAGCGCAAACTACTTCACCGCGGATAAACGCTGACAAGTACGCGAACACACGTGGAGGACTAGTTGTGAATAGGATCCGTCCGCGTGTGTCCGCGGTGTCCGCGTTAGTCCGCGGTGGAGCAGTTCAAGTTTCTACGGAAAAGGCCGCGGCCTCGGCTGCGGCCACGGCCACGGATTCATTCCGCGTCCAGCGATCCCGCGCACCGCTG
>CBQVAZ010000003.1:0-24519 GCA_967720205.1 uncultured Gemmatimonadaceae bacterium
GCGCTGTAGAAGCCGTCGCCTCCGCCGACGCGATACCAGTCCTGCGCGAGGATCGGCCCCGACCTAACGCTGCTCGGTCCGCACCAGCTGCCGTTGTCCTGTAATCCGGTGCAGACGTAATACGGCCGGCGCATGTCGACCGAGGCGTGGTACGGTTGGCCGACTGCCCACGTGCGCAGCGCTTCCCACGTTCGGCCCGCATCCCAGGACACGTCGACGGATCCGTCGTTGCCGTACATAACGTGTCGCGAGTTGTTGGGATCGATCCAGATGGCGTGGTGATCGCCGTGTCCGAAGCCCGTGAGCTGCGTAAAGGTTCTTGCGCCATCGATCGATTTGGACGCCGACCCGCCGCCGACGTAGACGGTGTTCGGGTCGTTAGGATCGACACGAACCTGCGAGTAGTACATGGGACGGTTGTTCTGATTGCTGCGGAACTCCCAGGAGTTGCCACCGTCTGACGAGCGCCAGATGCCGCTGACTTTGTCGTCAGGCGGAAGCGCCTGTTGGCCGACGCCGCCACCACCTCCGCCTCCGGCCGGAGCCGGTTGTGCCGCCGCGGTTGCTATCGCTTCCTTGTCCGGCGCTACTTCGATCTGCGCATACAACACGTTCGGATTCGAGCGCGCGAAGTCGAGCCCGATGCGCCCCATCGTGCCGTTAGGTAGGCCGCCGCCGCGCACGCGCGACCATGACTCGCCGCCATTCGTGCTCTTCCAGATGCCGCTGCCGGGCCCGCCGCTCGCGAAGCCCCAGACCGTTCGGCGTCGGGTGTAGGTCGCGGCGAACAGCACGTTCGGGTTGCGCGGATGAACGACGACCTCAGTGGCACCTGTGTTTTCGTCGACGGAGAGCGTCTTGCGCCACGTGCGACCGCCGTCGCTGCTCTTGTAAATGCCACGCTCCGCGTTAGGCCCGAAGAGACGCCCGGTCGCCGCGACCCAGACGACATTGGGATTTGTAGGATGGACGACAACGCGCGCGATGCTCTGCGTCTCGCGTAGTCCCATGCTCGTCCAGGTTTTGCCGCCGTCTGTCGTCTTGTAGACACCGTCGCCGAACGACGAGCTCTGACGATTGTTCGCTTCACCAGTGCCGGCGTAAACGATCTCCGGATTCGACGGCGCGATGGCGATGTCGCCTATCGAGTGCGTGCCGTACGTATCGAAGACTGGCGTGAATGTCACGCCGTTGTTGCTCGTCTTCCAAATTCCACCGGTCGCGAAGCCGATGTAGTAGACCTGCGGGTCGCGTTCGACGACCGCGATATCGTCGACGCGGCCGCCCTGACCGATCGGGCCGATCACGCGCCAGCGAAAGCCGCGCAGTGCCGGGTCGTCAGCCTGATTGATCGGCGGCCGGACGCTATCCGCAGGCGATCCTTGAGCTGGTAGCGCCGATGCGCCGAGTCCGAGTGCGAGAAGGCTGGCTACTGCCTGACGAGTGCGTGGACGCAGGAGAGATTGGGCGGAGGACATCGGAGAGCTCCGTCGATTGTGCGGTGGCACCGCCTGTCGCGGCGGCGGGTGGCTCGTGCTATACGGTCGAGCGGCGGAACTCCGCTGTAAAGGCGGTTATGTACGCCAGCGTTGCCGAGTGACGAGAGCGCCGCTTCCTGCCTGGCCGACGACCTTCCCATTCTCGAACACAACCTCACCTCGTCGGATCGTCAGCACTGGCCACCCGGTCACTTTCCATCCCTCATAGACCGAGTAGTCCGCTTTGGAGAGATCGTCATCGCCGCGCACGCTGTCGCTCTTGCGCGGATCCCAGATCGCGAGATCGGCATCGGAGCCAACGCGCAGCGTCCCTTTCTTCGGATAAAGACCGAAGATGCGCGCCGCGTTCGTGGATGTCGTCGCGACAAAACGTTCGAGTGAGAAGCCGCGCTTTCCTACGCCTTCCGAGAAATACATCGGCAGCATGACCTGCAGGTTGCTGACGCCTGGTCGCAGACGCGAAATCGTGAGCGTCGAGTCCATCTTCTGCGCGCGCGTCCACGGCGCGTGATCCGTCGCCAGCAAATCGATGGATCCGTCCTTGAGACCTGCCCAGAGAGCTTCTGTATCAGCCGCGGTTCGCAAAGGCGGTTGACCGACGAAGAGCGGGGCGTCGGGTCCGCTCATCCGCTCGCTCGTTAGGTGTATGTAGAGCGGCCGCGTCTCGACAGTGAATGGCGCCTTGCGGTCTCGCGCGCCCCGGCAAGCGTCGAGGGCACGTGCGCAGGAGAGGTGCACCACGTGCATCGGCGCCCCGGTGCTCTCGCATAACGCCGCGGCCTGCTGCGTCGCGGCCACCTCGGCGATCACTGGCCTGCTCTCCGAGTAATCCCGCAGTGTCGTGCGGCCTTGGCCTTCGAGCTTGCGAACTGCGGCCGCGAGTAGCGCACCATCCTCGCAATGAATCAGTGTGACGACGCCGGCCTCGCGCGCCGCCTCGAGCAGGCGGATCAACTCGGGCACCTGCGCGCCGAAATCGCCGCGCACCATGTACACCTTGAAGCTCGGCTGACCGCGTTCCACGAGCGCAGGCATCGCGGCGCGAAGCTCAGCGGTCGGCGGCCACGTCGTGGCGTGCAGGAAGACGTCCGCGATCGCTTCAGCACGAACGACACCTGCCATGCGGTCGAGCGCATCGATGACGCTTTCGCCCTGGCGCGTGCCGGCGAAGGTGCCGACGCTGGTGATGCCACCCGCCAACGCCGCCATCGATCCACTCGTTAGGTCATCGATGAATGACGGATGCAGGTGTGTGTGCGGATCGATACCGCCAGGCATCACGAGCTTGCCGCCTGCTTCGATGACGCGCGCGTCGGCGCCGGGACGCAGTCTCGCACCGATCTCGCTGATCGTCTCGCCCACGATGCGGAGATCCGCCTCGCGAATGCCGTCGGCGTTTACGATGCGGCCACCGCGGACGAGAATTTCTCCGGCCTTGCTGCGATGCGTCTCCTCACGCTGAGCGCGCTCCAGCGTTAGGCCGACGTAGCCTGCGGCGAGTGTTCGCAGCGCGTCGCGACGAGTGATGCCGCTCATACGCGCGCCGCTCTGGCGTTGTCCATCACGTCGCCCGCGTACACGATGCCGCGCGGCGTGCGCGACCCGTGCCACGACAACAACTCGCCGTCGACAACGACGATCCGCTCGCGAGGAATCCCCGTCTTTCCTGCCAGTTCGTCGATGTGACGTTCCGCGAACGGAAACGGCTCGGTCGAAAGCAGCACCACGTCCGGCGACGCGTCGCGAATCTGTTCCAGAGTGACGCTGGGATATCGATCCGGCATCGTGCCGAAAACATTGACGCCACCGGCGTTCGCGAGAAGCGCGTGGACGAACGTGTCATTGTTCACCGTCATCCACGGCTCGCGCCAGATGAGATAGGCGTATCGTACCGGCTCCTGTGCACGCGCCGCGACGTCTGCGCTTCGCGCTTCGATGTCTCGCGCGATCACGTCGCCCTGCTGAGATCTGCCTAACGCGGCGCTGATGGACCGTACCATTGCAGCCGTTTCGGCGATCGTGCGCGGCATCGACGTGTGGCAATTGATTCCTGCTGCACGCAGCGCTTCGGCGTCTTCGATCCGATTCTCCTCTTCGTTCATGAGGACGATGTCAGGCGCCAGCTCGACGATGCGCGCGATCTTCGGGTTCTTGGTCCCGCCGACCTTCTCGATCGCTTCGATCTGCGGCGCGGGATGCACGCAGAATTTGGTGCGGCCGACGAGGGAGTCGCCGAGTCCAAGGTCAAAGACGAGCTCCGTAAGCGACGGGCAGAGGGAGATGATCCGCATCAAGTCGAGGATAGTGGAATGGGGGCTAGGGGAAAGGCCACCGGGGTCAGACTCCATTCGGCAAGAATGCGACGTCTCTCCGCAGTGACCGCGTCGGTCATGTCGTCAAAATGCACGATGGAGTCTGACCCCGCCTTACCCCTATCTCCTCAGTCGCTCTAACTCCGCGTTGGTGACTCGAACGTCAAACCCCAGGGCCCTCGCCTGCCCCGTAGGGACCGTCCCGTACCCGCTCAGGCAAACCGGATCGCGCATTTCAGGATTCGGAGTCAGCAACCGATCGATCGTCAGGCGGTGCCGCCACCAGGCGCCCGCCACCTCGCAGCCATAGCTGGCCTCCGTGCCAGTATCCGGTAGAATGTGGCGCAGCCGAACGGTCCCCGCCGCCTCCACGTCGTTCGACTCGTTAGGTTCACCGTATCGGATTTGCGCGGCTTCAAACCACCAGTCGCTAGCCTTGAACCATCCCAACGCGGTGAGCAGCACGCGGTTGAGTCGTGGCAACAAGACCCCGGATGACAGCCGGATGACGCGCCACGCGGATAGTTCACCGCTCCGAAGCTCGACCCTCAACTCACAAATCGGCGGAGCCGGGTGGCTTGTATGGCCCCTCGCCATGCATTGAAAGCGATATCGCGCGACGGCCGACCGCCAGCGCGCGCTTTGACCCTTGACCTCTGACCTCTGGCCTCAGACCTCCGTTCCGCCATCTAATGAGACGCGCGTTACCGTCGGTCGTCCTTCTCCTGTAAGGACTTAGCCTGCCCCGCCGCTACACCGACCACTCTTGCCAACTCGCGCAACCCCTGGCCGTCCAACGCAGTCCGTCATCCCGCAGGTCACCGGGATGCCGGAAGAGCTGCGTCCAGCTGCCGCGCTCGTCGACCAGGCGCGCCGCGCGCAGACGCGGGGCGAGTACGAGCTCGCGCGCGACCTGCTCGAGCGCGCGTTGCGTGAAGCTCCGCGAGACACCAGCTCCGACATCGTCTTCTCGCTCCTGATCGGCATCGCGCGTTCGTCGTTGGAGCTGGGCGACTTCGGCGCTGTGCTCGATGGCGTGGAGCTGGCCCTCGCGGTCGCCGACGCGGCCCGTGCGCCGACAGCCCGCGCCGAGGCGCTCGCGCTGCGCGCGCGTCTACATGCCTTGCATGGTGAGCCTAACGAAGCTGAGCGGGACCTCACCGAGGCGCGTCCGCTGGCGGAGGCTGCCGGCGCGCACATCCTTGGCGCCTCGATCACGGCCGCCATGGCCGACCTCGCGGTCGCACGTGGAGATCGCAACGAAGCCGTGCGCCTTCTCGAAGGAAGTCGCGCGACGTACGAAGCGGCAAAGGATCGGCGTGCACTCGCCAGGATTTGCACCGAGTTGGGCGCGCTGTACGATGAGCTGGAGCGCTGGAACCAGGCGGAGCAAGCCTTTGCCGATGCTCTGCGCCTCGCGACGTCCACCAGCGACGACGGCCTAACGATCGAGATCGAGCTGGCTCGCGCCGAGATGGCACTCGCGCGAGGCAACCTGGAACGCGCGCAGGCCTCCAGCGACCGTGCACTCACGCTCGCGCGTCAACGCGAGAACGAGGCCGATCAGGCGTACGCACTATGCGTCGCCGGGGCCGTCGCACGCGCGCTCAGCGATCTGCCGCGCGCCGAGCGGCTGCTGGAGCAGGCCGAACGCCTGGCAATCGATATCAATCAGCCGCTGCGTCTGGCCGAGATCGCGCAGGAGCGTGCTCTGCTACTCACTGCGCTCGAGCGACATCACGACACGCTGCTCGCGCTGAATCGCGCGTACCGTCTGCTCGCGCAGCTGCGCAGCTCGCCGTCGGAGTACAGTTACCGGCGTCGCATCGTGCGTCTCGAACGCGGCTTCATCGCGGCTGTGCGCCAGTGGGCCGTTTCCATCGAGTCGAAGGACCAGGCGACAGCCGGCCACCTCGATCGCGTCGCCGATCTCACAGTCGAGATGGCGCGACGCATGGGCGTGGACGACTCGGCGCTCTACTGGTACCGCGTCGGAGCGTTGCTGCACGACGTCGGTAAACTCGCCATTCCAGCCGCGCTGCTGAACAAGGCGGGACGCCTAACGGCAGAAGAGTGGGCGCAGGTCAAGCGTCACCCGATTACCGGCGCCGAGATGCTGGCAGAGGTCGACTTCCCGTGGGAAGTGCGGCCGATCGTCGAGTCGCATCACGAGTGCTGGGACGGCTCCGGCTATCCGCGTGGGCTCGCGAGTAGTGAGATCCCTCTGGCCGCACGCATCTTCTGCGTCGCAGACGTCTTCGACGCGCTGACTTCGCGCCGCAGCTTCAAACGCGCGCTTTCGCGCGACGAGACGCTGGACATCATGCGCCGCGACGTCGGCCGCCAGTTCGATCCGGCGGTCTTTCGTGTGTTCGAAGAGGTCGTGCGCGAAGGGGCCGCGCTCGCTCGGCCGCTAACGCCAAGCGATCGTCGCACCGGCGAACAGTCCGTCCCGCTCATCGATGACGAGCTGACGGGCGTTGCGCAGCGTGGAGCCTTCCTCGCGCGTCTTGCTGCGGCGTTAGGCGAACGCCGCAACGCGACCGACTCCGTGGCACTGCTCGTCGTCGACATCGATGACTTCCGCCGCATCAGCGATACGTTCGGACGCATGCAAGCGGACGACGTTCTGTGGGCAGTCGCCAAGGTGTTGCAGCGCGGCATCCGCACCGGCGATCTCGTCGGCAGGCTCGACGCCGACGAATTCCTCGTGCTGCTCCCGTCCACATCGATCGAGGTTGCGACGGAGGTTGCCGAGCGGCTGCGCTCTGCCACCGCGCAGCTACGCTGCGTTCGTCGTGACGCGAGCGACGAGACGTTGGCGGTTACTGTCTCGATCGGCGTCGCCGCGACGCCGGCGCACGCCGAAACCGTCGATGCGCTGATCGGCGCCGCCGAGCGTGCGACGATCGAAGCCAAGCGGCGCGGCCGCGACCGCGTCGTCGTCGCTGACACAGATCCGCATGGCAGTGAGCGCGCACAGCTGCGACTGGATCAGTTCATCGACCGCGAAGACGAGATGCGCCGCCTGGTGGCCTATCTGGAAGACGCGAATCGCGCACAGCCGCGCATCGTGTCGGTCGTAGGCGAGGCAGGAATCGGCAAGTCCGCACTTGTTAGGCAGCTGGAACCGGAAGTGCGGCTGCGTGCTGGACACGTCGTGTATGCGAACTGCAGCGACGCCGAAGTGCGCGTCCCGTTTGCGCCGTGGATCGCGATCGTCGAGCAACTGCACCAGATTGGCGTCGTGCATGCGCACGGCTGGCGTGCGCTGGCACAGCTCGTTCCATCTCTCGATGGCGGCGCGTCGCTCGCCCATTCTGCGGAAGCGAGCACGACGAACGTGCTGCACGAGCTGGTGGACTACGTGCGCCTTGCCGCGAGACGGCAACCGCTCGTCGTCGTGCTCGAGGACATGCATTGGGGCGACTCCGCTTCCTGGGACGCCGTCGAGGAAGTCCTCGCCCACCTAACGACCGAACGGATCCTGGTCGTCATAACGCTGCGTTCCGCCGAAGCGCACTCGGTCGCAGATCGCAGACGGCGACTGGCGCGCGATCCCCGCGTGCATCAGTTGGCGCTGCAACGTTTCTCGCTCGCGCAGCTCACGCGCTGGGTCGAAACGCTCTTCCACGACGGCGATCTCGGCTCCGAGTTCCCCGCGTTTCTGCACGCGTACACGGAAGGAATCCCACTCTATGTCGTGCACGTCTTGCAGACGCTGCGCGACGAGGGTGGCATCTGGTACGCAGGCACTCGTTGGGAATGGCGCCCGCTCGACGAACTGTCGCTGCCACCGGCGATCGGGCAGGTGCTCGAGCGGCGCCTCGATCGCCTGTCGCCGCGATCCCGCACGGTGCTCTCGGCAGCTGCCGTGCTCGGTCCAAGCTTCTCGATCGATCTGGTAATCGCGGCTGGCGCAGGCAATGACGCCGAAGTGCGCGCCGCGATCGACGAGGGGATCGCCGCCACTGTGCTCGAGCAGATTGGCGATCCACGACAGGGACGATATGCCTTCACGCACGTGCTGATCGCAGAGGCGTGCCGTCGTTCGATTCCAGAGCGACAGCGACAGCGGTTGCACGAAATCGCCGCGCGAACGCTGGAGCTGCGAACCCCGGCCGCCGTTGGCGACATCGCCGCGCACTACCACGCCGCGGGGAATGACGATCAGGCGTTCCGCTATTCGTCGCTGGCTGCCGATCGCGCGGCGTCCGTGGACGCGCACGACGAAGCGGCCGCATGCCTAACGATCGCCCAGCGGCACGCTCCGAACCCGAGCGCACTCACCGACGTGCGTGTGCGGCTCGCCGCGCTGGCGACTCAGTCCGGTCGCTACGAGTATGCCGAGGAGATGTGCGACCTCGCGCTGGAGTGGCTGAGCGCGAATCACGATCCGCGGCGCGAGGCACGCGTCCGCCGCATGCGTGAAGAGGTGCGCGTCGCGCGCGGACGACCGCCGCAGCGCGCAATCGACGATCTCTCGGCGCTCGGCGAACGCGTGGCAGCGATTGGAGAACCCGCTGAAGAGTCCACGTTCTTCGCGACGCTGGCGGACTTCCATGCCGAGCTGGCCGCCTGGCCCGCGGCGGAAGCTGCGGCGCTCAAGGCGGTCGACGCCGCGTTCGCGGCACATGACACCAGCGTCACGGCTCGCGCTTCGCTCGCGTTAGGCGTGGCTCGCGTCGCAACGGCTGGGGCCGAGGCCTTCGCGCTCTTCCGCGATGCGCAGGCGCTCTTCGCGCATAGCGGCGATCGTCGTGCGCAGTCACGCTGCGCGCTGGAGCAGGGAGCGGCGCACATGCGCTCCGGATACCTCACGGAAGCACGCGCCGGCTTCATCAAAGCAGCAGAGCTCGGACGCGCCGCGCACTCCGCCGTATGTTGCGGCGAAAGCGCGCTGCGGACCGCGGAACTGAATCTCAGGATCGGCGATGTCACGTCGGCGCGCGAGCAGCTGGACGAAGCCAAGCGCCTGTTCGCTTCCGTGCGCGATCAGCCACGTCGGACGCTGGCTGCCTTTGTCGAAGCGCAACTGCTGCGCGAGTCGCGCGATCTCGAGGGCGCCGCCGGCACGTTCGAGAACGTGGCGATTGCCGCGCGCGAGCTTGGGCGCGCCTGGCTCGAAGCTGCAGCGCTCGCGGCTGCCGCGCTTACACGAATTGGCTTACAACAGGCTGGGGCAGATGGCTATGGTGAGCGCGTCAACGAGATCGTCGCGCAGGTCCCCGACGGCCGTTGGTTCCCTGGACGCGAACACGTCGAGGCTCTGAATATCCGGCTCGCCTTGTTAGGCGGTCATCCAGGAATCGCAGCCGACACCTTCGTGCGCACGGTACAATCACTCGAGCGGCGCGACGTCTACGCCGCGTGCTGGCTTGCGGCAGAAGTCGCGCCGGCGCTACTGCGAGAGCGAATCACATCGGTGCAGCAAACTGTGGAGCACCTCCGCAACCGCGCGGAGCGACATGGCTTCGCGCTGCTGCTCAGGCGCATTCCTGCCACTAAGCCTTGAGGACGAAGCTCACCTTTAGCAGCACGCGGTAGTCGGTGATCTTCCCCTTCTGACACTTCACTTTCATTCCAGAAACCCACGCGCCGCGAACGTTGTCCAGGGTCTCGTTCGCCCGTTCAATTCCCGCCTTGATCGCATCCTCGAAGCTCTTACTGGAGGACGCGCTGATCTCGGTGACTCTGGCGATTGCCATCTGACTCACTCCCGTGTAGTTGACTTGCCCAACGTGGGCACAACGTGAGCGCGTAGAGGTAGCATACGAGGCCGCGGGCAGCAACACGCTCGCCGGGCCTGCCCAGACGAGCCCAGCGATCACGTTGCAGTGGATTTCCACGCCGGGTTGATCCCTCTAGTAGCGTTCCAACTTTTGTGATTCATCAGCCTCAGATGCGCCACCCGTCTCAGCAAAAAGCTCTGGTTCACCGAGTTGGAACGGCACTAGGTTTGTGAGCCGTATGTCGTCTTTCCCCTACCCACGAATTGCAGCTCGCATCGCGTGCCTGGTGGTCGCGACGGCGCTGGCCGCTGGCGCCGCAAGTGCGCAGCAGCGGCGCCCTCCGGTGCGCAAACCGTCCACGCAACCCGCCGCCAAACGAGACACCGCCGCGGCGAAGGACACGGGTCAGGTCAAAGCCATTGTCCCGTCCTTGCCGATGGGCTCCGTGTTCGGAACCGTCTACGACAGCGTGCATCAGGGCGCACTCGTTGGCGCCGTCGTCTCCGTCGAGGGGACGTCGATAATGAACATCACGACCGGCAAGGGCGCCTTCCGTGTGGACTCGATCCCCCCCGGCAAGTACGTCCTGCGCGTGACGCACGAGCTGCTCGATTCGTTAGGCATGTCGCTCTTTACGGATTCGCTTCAGGTGACCGACGCCAGTGTGACGCCGATCTCGATCGCGATCCCTGCCGGCGAAACGCTCGTCGCCGCTTCCTGTCCGCCAGCTCGACGCGCGTTAGGCCCCTCAGCCGTAATCGGCCGCGTGCTCGAAGCGGAAGCCGACAAGCCAGTGGCCGGAGCGCGCGTGTCGGTTGCATGGAGCGAGATGTCCATTCAGGACAAGCTGCGCCGTGTGCCGCGCGTCCGCGAAGACAGATCCGGGCCAGATGGGGTTTTCCGCATCTGCGGACTGCCAAGTGAAATGGTTGGAACTGTACAGGCGCTGCATAATGGCATTACAACTTCCGAGGTGAAGGTCACGATCGAAGGTCAACCGCTCGTGATTCAGGGACTGCGAATTGGCAGCGCCGAGACGGTTGTCGCCGCCAATGACACCGCGGCACAGGCACGCGCGCGCGAGCAAGCGCAAGCGGCCGGCCAGCGCTTCTCCGCGGCGACGATGCGCAAAGGGCAGGCGTCCCTCACTGGCCGTGTGACGAACGGCGCGGGCCAGCCAATCGTTGGCGCGCGCGTCGACGTCCTCGGTACACCTGGCGCTGCGCTTACGCGCGAGAATGGCGAGTTCAGTCTCTCAGAGCTGCCGTCGGGCACACAGACCGTCGTCGTTAGGCAGATCGGCTTTGCGCCAGTGGAGCAAGCGGTGGAGTTATCCACGCGCGCTCCGGCGCGAGTGACGATCGCGCTCACGCGTGCGGCGCAGGTACTGGCCCCGGTCGCGGTAACGGCCAACGCAGACGCGGGACTCGATAAGATCGGCTTTAGTCAGCGAAAACGGAGCGGCGGCGGATACTTCGTTACCTCGGCTGAAATCGAAAAGCGAGCGCCCAATCTGCTCACCGACGTATTCCGCACGATCCCGAGCCTGCGCGTGGTCCCGAGCGGCACGGATTACGTGATCGAAAGCGCGCGCAACCCGACGAACGGATGCGTGAAGTACTACATCGATGGTGCGCCGTGGGAGGCCATCTACGCCGGCGACGTCGATCGTCTCCTGCCGACATGGGAGATCGCGGCGATCGAGGTCTACAACGGCTCCAACACGCCGATGCAATTCCAGTCGCCCGGATCGTCAGGCTGCGCCTCGATCGTGATCTGGTCCAAGACTCGAACGGGTCGAAAATAAGCGTTAGGCGGACCCGCCGGATTCGCGCTCGTCCGGCTCCATGTGAATAAGCACGCCCGCGACTTGCGGGATGCTCGCGCGAATCGCGCTCTTTACTTTTCCGCTGAGCACGTGCGCATCGTGCAGCGTCAGGTTCGGATCTGCCTGCACGTGCACGTCGACGTGGTATTCACCGCCGTGTCTCCGCACCTTGAGTTTGTGCGTCCCGCGCACGCCGCTCACGGCTCGCGCCGCGCTTTCCATGCGCTCGATCATCGGCCGCTCCGGCGATCGGTCCATGAGCTCTGCGATCGCTGGCCTCGCAACCCGTACTGCATTCACCATGATGACGGCCGACGCAACGAGCGCCGCCCAGTCGTCAGCGGACGCCCAGCGCTGGCCCTTCCATAACGCCAACGAGATTCCGACGAACGCCGCGAGCGACGTGAGTGCGTCGCTTCGATGGTGCCACGCGTCGGCGTGAACGGCCGAACTGTCTGTCGCCATCGCGATGTCGCGCATACGGCGGAACAGCACTTCCTTGATCACGATCACGCCCAGTAACACGAAGAGCGTGTACGGCTCGGGGGCGTAGTGCGGCGTGCGAATCTCGCGTAAGGAGGCGATGGCGATTCCGACTCCGGCGGCGATGAGAATCAGCGCGACGATCGCCGCCGCGAGCGGCTCAGCCCTGCCATACCCGAACGGGTAATCTTCGTCAGCTTCGCGCGAGGCGATTTGCAAACCGCCCCAGACGACGAGCGACGCAACGATATCGATCGTCGATTCTACGCCGTCTGCTACGAGGGCATACGAATGACCCACGAGCCCCGCGACGACTTTGATGCTCGCGAGCGCGAAGTTGAGAAGCAGGCCGAATTGAACCGCTCTTATGCCACGGCGGGCGCGGGTTTGCACGTCTCAAAGAAAACCGAATTCGTTTGCGCCCGCCATGCGCCAACGACAAAGCGGCGCGACCATCTAGTCGCGCCGCCTAACGAACTTCTCGAACTTACCTTGTCCGTTTAGCCGCCGAGTCGGAAGCCCACAAGGAAGCTCACGTTCGTGAACTCGTCGATATCCTGCAGCTTGGCTTCGAGCGTGAAGCCGCCAAAGCGCACGCCGCCGCCGAAGTCGAACGCCCCCTTGAGATCGGAGTCGTCAAAGCCCTCGTCTCCGCCAATTCCTTCGATGCTGATGTTCCGGAAATAGAAGCCGCCGCCTCCGAAGATATACGGTTCAGCCGTCGTTCCGGACGCGCGAAATGCGAGCTCCAGGTTTCCCGTCGCGCCAAGGAACCACAGGCTCGCGTCGGGGCCATCGTCACTCGAATGGTACGCGAAATATGGATCAACGCGGATATTGAACGGCGCGTCGGCAATGCGCCAGTTGAAGGACGCCGCGAGCGCCGGTCCCAGATCGAAGCCGTTGTCGCCAGTGGCGAGACCGCCGTAAAGCGTTAGGCTGGGTGATCCTCCTGCCCTGCGCTGCACGGTCGCACTCGCCCGCTTGCTGGTGAATGCGCTGGTCGATGCAGTCTGCGCCTGGACGGTAGCCGCGAGAGTCGCCGTCATGAACGACGTCGCGGTGATCAGCCGTAGTACACGAAACATTAGTGCTCCTTGCGAGAGAATGACTGCCGCGGTGCTCGCGGCGCTTGCCCATCGAACTCGACAATGTAAGATGCTGTCCCGACGGGCCGTGAACCCGCAAGTCTCATGCACCGTACCTACGGCCACGGTACTGCTCGTTATGCGCCTGCGGGCGGACTCAGCAATTGCGGCCGCGCTGCCCCTAACGACGCCAGCGAAGCACACTGAGAACGTCGGAGAAATCGTCCGTCCAGACTTTGACCTCGGCGCTCGGCGCGAGCACACGCCAGAGCGGCTGCCTAACGAGTGCGGCGAGCGTCGACGGCGAACGCGCCAGCGCGACCCAGCGCGACCCATGTTTGAGCTCCAGCCGCTCCTGGGGCGTCACGTCATGGTCGCCGACGGCGCCGGCCAGGCGTGCGTCACGCGCCAGCTCGACGACAACAGGTTGCAGCTCGAGATAGCGGTTACTGATATGCAGGAGCACGATGCCGCCGCTCCGCAGTTTGCGCATGTAAAGTCTGAGCGCCTCGCGCGTCAGCAGGTGCACCGGAATCGCGTCAGAGCTGAATGCGTCGAGCAGAATCAGATCGAACGTCGAATCGGGAATGGCGGCGAGCGACATGCGAGCGTCGCCCAGGACGATGTCCGTCTCCGGCGCACAGTCGCGTAGATATGTGAACAACCGCGGCGAGTTTGCGATGCGCACCATCACCGGATCGATCTCGTAGAACGTCCACGTCTCCTCAGGCCGCCCGTAGCAGGCGACGGTTCCAGCGCCGAGTCCGACCGCCGCTACGCGACGAACCGGTACGTCCGTGAGCGTGCTGGCGAAGAACTGGCCTAACGGGCCGGCGCGATGATAGTACGTGAGCGGTTCCGTACGATGCTCGGGAAGGCGATTCTGCCCGCCGTGTGTCGTCGTTCCGTTGGTGAGTACGTTGTACTGGAACGATGACTTGACGCGATACACGCCGAAGAACGACCGCGCCTGAACCAGAATGTCCGAATCGGCTTTCTGGCCGACCTGATACCCGGCGAACATCGCAGCCGCACCTAACGCGAGACGCAACGGACGCGTCACGAACGTGGACGTTATGAGGGCAGCAGTGCCGAGCACGATGTGGGGGCCGTACGTGCCCCATTCCCCTGGCGGCTTCGGTAGTCTGAACAGCGCGACGACTGCGGCGAACAGCAGCGCCGGTAACACCACGTCGAAGACGAGAGAACGCCGCGTGTATGCTCGCCCGGCCATGGCCCAGGCGGGTCGTAACCCGAGCGCGAGAATCAGGGCGTACGGATACTCGCGCACCGTATTATACAGCAGCGGTGCCAAGACCACGTTGAACGCGCCGCCTAACACTCCACCGACCGCGATCCACAAATAGAACCCGGTCAGGTACTCCACGCGTGGTCGCGCGTCGGCAAGCTCTCGATGGCAAACAAGAGCCGTGACGAAAAACGCCAGCAGATGCAGCCCCGCGACCATCGTGATGCGTGGGCTGCCACCGACCAGCAGCAGAATCAGCAGCACTAGGACCAGCGGCAGCTGGAACCAGAGCATAAACGTGCGGTTGATGAGCGGACGGCGCGCGAAGACGAGCACGAAGCTCAGCAGATAGAGCGCCAACGGGATCACCCAAAGCAGCGGCACGGACGCGATGTCCGTGCTGATGTAAGTCGTCACGCCGATCAAGAGGCTCGAAGGCACGAACGCCAGAAGCACCCAGCGCAGCCGCCAGTGCGCGTTAGGCACGATGGACGGCGCCGCGATGTCGTCGTCCGGCGCCGCGTTCTCCTCCGCGGTTTTGGTCTCCGGAGGCACTGGTTCGATGGCCTTGGAGCTCGCGCTCGTGCGCCAAACAACGAACGTGCACAGCGCGAGGAGGGCGAGAAGCGCGAGATAGCCGATGCTCCACCAGCGTCGCTGCTCCACGAGACGCAGGTGCGGCTCGATGAAGAATGGGTAGCTCAGCAACGCCACGAAGCTCCCCAGATTGCTCGCTGCATACAGGAAGTACGGATTGTCCGCGCGCGGATGATTCGTCGCTGCGAACCAGCGCTGCAGGATCGGCGCGCCGGCCGCGACAAGGGTGAAGGGCGCGCCTAACGCGATGACGAGGAGGCCGATCAGCCATGCGATCGGGACGACGCCCTGCATTGGCCGCTCGAAACCAGGCGGGATCCCGATCGGCAGGCTCGCCATCGCCAGAAACAGCAATCCCAAGTGCACGAGCGCTTGCACCCTGGCACTGAGCCAGCGTGTGCCTACGTGCGCGTACAAATAGCCGGCAAGCAGCGCGGCCTGGAAAAACAGAAGGCAGGTGTTCCACACCGCTGGCGTTCCACCGAGCCGCGGGAGCACAAGCTTCGTGAACATCGGCTGCACGGCGAAGAGCAGCGTCGCATTCATGAAGATCGTGACCGTGAAGACGATCGCGATCAGTGGGTATTGCCGCTCGTCGACCCGCGCGCTGCTGCTCATGTCGCGAATGTGTACAGCGTATCGACCTGGAGCTAGGCGTCGCGGCTGCCGACAGCTATCAGCTGCAAGCCGTCAACTGACAGCTTCAGTTACCTGGTTCGCTCCAGCGCTGCCGTTAGGTGCCGGAGCTCTTTCGGAACATAGAAGTGCAGCCCACATGCAACGAGCCCAGCCCTATTCGTCGCGCGCTTGTACCACGCGCTCGGCTTCGCTGCCTTGCGCTGAAAATCCCCCTCGGCTTGATCCTCGCGCGTGAAGATCTCGATATAGATCGGTCCGCGCGCCAAGCTTCGTAGTGCTTTCAGACCGGCATGCACCTCACGGTCCGCGACATAGTTCAGAACACCGCAGCAGATAACGAGATCGAAGACTTTCGGAAGCTTGAGATCGCGCAGGTTCGCGAACGATCCCTGTTGAATGTTTCGCCGACGACCGTAGCGCCGCACCGCGTACTCGCTCGGATCGACGCCATAGTAGCGAAGGCCTGGTCGCATGCGCCGGAGCAAGGGCCGCCAGTTCCCCTCGCCAGCGCCGACGTCGAGCACGCTCGTTATGCGTCGCTCGAGCAGATACTCCGCGACACCCACGACGAACGCGACTTGCCGCGCGAGGTACTGCTGCGACTTCACGCGGTGCGCGGGATGGCGATACCACTTGTCGAAGTAGGCGCGGTCGTAGTGCGCCGCCTCACGGACGAGCTTCACGGAATGCGAATGATGACCTGCGTGCGCCATGGCTCATCGGCATCGACGCGATAGCTGTATCGCACGCCCGCACGCCACGTCTGATTCATTGAGAATGGAACGAAATCCGACGTCAGCTCGACCCCAGCAGACCGATAGTATGTCTTGAAGCGCCCACCCGATGAGTATCCGATGCTATAGTCTCCAAAGGCTTCTGCTTGCACTCGCCTAACGAAAAGGAGCGGCCCAACGTTGAGGTCAGGATACCAGAGGGGCAAGGCGTACGACCCTCCCGCGCGCCAGATGCGAAACCGCGCACGAGCGTCGTAGCCGCGCGCGAAGGGCAGCTCGCTCGAATACGCGTAATTCGTCGGCCGCTGTTCCTCGATCGCGGCGATCGCCGAAAGCCCGTGGTGTGGGAACGGCCCGCGCAGCGACGCTCCCGCTTGCAGCATGTACGCGTGGCCGAAGTAGTCTCCACCAAATGGCGTGTGACGATACCTGCCCAGCGCGTACACGCCGGTGCCGACCAGATCGCGATACGCTGACGGCTCGGAGTGCGACGCGAACAGCGTGTACGTCATCGTGTTCAACGTCCCGTTGTTGTTGTCCAGTGGAAACTCGACTGGCTGCCCCTCGATGCGCGTGTAGCCTAACGAAGCCGCACCCACGAGCTGCTGCACGGCGAGCCCGCGGACTGCCGTCAGTGGCAGTCGCGCGGTCAGAGTCGCCGCCTTCTCGCGCCACGTGAACGGGATTGCAGCGCCGGTCGAGTCGTCGAACGTGGCCGCGTCGCTGCCGACGCGTAGCCCGAGGTCAAAGATTGGGAATAATCCGGCGTAGCTCAAACCAGCGTCGATTCCGTGCGTATGACGCGTCGGGTTGAAGCGGTACGCCGCACTGGCACCAAGCGTGTTGAGGACATTGCGCGAGTAAATCTGTATGGCAAAGGGATCGACGTCGTTGCCGGGAAAGAGTGCGAGACTATGGACGTCAAACAGCCGTCCGATACCGCTGTACGATTCGATCGGCCACGCCCTCGCCGAGTCCACGCTGACAGTCGTTCCTTCCTGCGCGACGAGTGGCTCGACGAACGGAGCCGTGTACATGCCGTTACTCGCCACTGGCCACGTTGCTGGTTCTATGAGCGCTTCGGCGATTTCGTCACCATTTGCTCCATAATCGCGAAACAGCAGCGTCACGCGACCTGCGATTGTCGCGACGTCGGCGTCATACGCACCGAACCTCCGCGACGTGACTTGATACTGCTGCTTCGTAGACACGTCGACAGCATGAATGTTGTCGATCCCACTCTGCGGCGAGCCGAAAAAGACGCGACCGCCCAGCTCCACTGGTTGCGACATCGCATCGAACGTCCACGGCACGAGCGTATCGCTCGCGGCGCTTTCGACGCTCAGCCGCACGAGCGCGTTTCCGCGCGTCTTCCCGATGGCAACGAAGGTGACGAATCGCCCATCCTCGCTCCACGCGGGGTTCGTGAGGAAATGGTTTGCCGAGTTCGCGTAATCCCGCACGACGGCACCGTTCTGCGAGTCCAGCAGCAGCAGGCGAGATCGTCGTGCGGCTGACATTTCGAGCGCCGCAATTCGAGTTCCGTCCGGCGACAGAGCGACGGCATATATGCGAGTGCCATCACGCACAGTCCGTACGCGTCGAGTGCCGAGCTTCAGCTCCTTGATCGTGAGATAGTCGAGCAGACCCCAGCGTGGATTCACGTCGTATTCGAGCCAGATCACGCGATCGGCAGCGACGTGAAACGGAAACTCTCCACGTCCGGGAAAGTGTCGCAGCAGGACCTGCTCGCGCCCCGCTCGATCGATGCGTACCAGTGGGGTGACGTTATCGAGATCGGTGTACGCCGCGATGATGGAGCCATCGCTCGCGTACTGGGGCCAGTGCCAAACATGATACCCACGTTTCGGCTGCGTGCGCGTTGTTGCCGCGGTTTCGCGCACCTGCGCCGCTTGCGCGCGCCAGATCGAGTCGGCCTCTGCCAGCGCGTCTCGGTGCAGCTCACCTAACGACTTTCCTGTCTCCGACGAGAGTGCCATCGAGAGCGCGTACGGTGTGAGAGGATTGCGCGTCGCGCGACGAATGACTTTAGCCCATACATTCGGGCCATAGACCCTACGGGCATGCGAGGTAAGCAGATACCCCAGCTCATAGGCACCGGGATAGTACGTGCGATACGAGCGCAGCCACGCCGGATAGTACGGATACTCCTGCCCCGTTAGGCGCATCGCGCGCACGCGATTCATGAACGACGGCTGCCTGCCGCGGCCACCCAACGTGAGCGCTGTTTCCGTGCCGACGGCATCGCCTTCCCACAACCAGTCCGGGAAGTAGAGCCGCCCCGCGAGTAGCGCCGTTGCCTCGTCACCGAAAATGCGCGACGCGAGACCGATGATCCCGCTGCGCATCAAGCGCTCCTGCGCGATGTGTCGTCCTTCGTGCACTGCGAGAATGTTGTACCACTCGACAGGTCCGGCGAAGTCGGCGGACGTCTTCGGCAGCGGATGCCAGATCGTACGCCTCGGAAACCAGGAGACGAATGCGTTTGGAATGAGCGACTGGGCCGCGAGCAGCACAGGGATGCGTTCGGGGCGCTTACCTAACGTGTGTACCAACGGGTCGTATGCCCGCTCCAGAAGCGTGGCGGCACGCTGCGCATCCGCTGTCATCGAGTCGCTGAAGATCACCGTAAAGTGCGGCGTCACGATTTGCCGCCATTTCACGCTTCGCGAATGCTGCTGAGCAGAGAGTTGCGTGAGCAACGGCGCCTGGGCGCCGAGATGCGTCGTCACGCCGCACGTCGCGGCCGCGAGAGCGAACGTGACTGCGCGCGTACGTGAGCGCATCAAAAGACGGCTCGGAACGCCTCGCTCAAGTCGATCGAGAATGTCCAGCGTCCTGCGGTACCGCGCAGGCCGCGCGCCGCCTCGACGCGAATCAGATCGAAGAAGAATTCCAGAGCGATTCCTAACGAAGGATAGAAGCCGTTCGAAGCTACGCTCGCACTAGACGGTTCCGCGATCCCTATCGCGTGCACGTAAGGCAAAAGACGTGCGCTCCCGGGCGACTTGCCGTATCGCGCGAGCGACAACGACGGGAATGGCACGCGAAAGCCATACTCCGCGTGCAGCGCGGCGCCGCGTTCAGCCCGCAATCCATGATATGGATACCCAGGTCCGCTCACCGGACCGCCGAGGTACACCAGCGCCTGCGGCGGTATCTCATCGGATGAACCCGCGACCGCTCCGAATCCGCTCAGTCGCAGCACCTGTTCGGCGCGCTCGCGTGTGAAGCGCAGCTGTGCCGTCGCTCGAACGAAACGCGCGTCCGACGCCGCGCCGACAGCGCGCGGCGCACGGAGGTCCGCGCCGCGCAGCGCCCCCTGCATACGCAGCTCGCCCCCGCCAAGAGAAACGGCGCGCGCCGCGCGTAGATCAACTTGTGGACCCTCGAGGCTCCACGCCGGGATCGTCGGCTCGAACTTCCCGTGCGCCGAGCTGGCGTGCACGCCGAGCGCGCGTTGCCGTACGTACGCCGTTTCGAAATCCCAGCGAATGCCTAACGCGGCGGCCGATAGGGTCAGCCCCGCGCGCCGGGCGTCGAACGGGTCCGTATAGTCACTGCCGAACTCCTGCGCCGCGAGACTGTTCTTGAGCGAGCTTCCCTCCGAGATGTCGCCGGCCTCCAGATAGTCTCGCTCGGCGAACCCCACAAGCTCGACGCCCCCGAGACCGACGCCTAAGGCGGCACGACCTTTGACCTGCTCGTCATCCTGCCCGTAGCGCGCGCGCAAGGCGGCGTTCCAGGTACCTGCCCACTGGCGTCTGTAGCCAGCACCTAACGCGAGTCCTTCCACGCGGTTGAAACGCACGAAGTCGCTGATCGAGCGCGCCGAAAGCGCGCTGCCGCGTGCTCGCGCCAGCATCGAACGCGACACGAGACTCTGCGCGATCGCCTGAACCTTGGCGATGTCCTCCTCGCTGACTGTCGCGATGTCGCTCGGCAGAATCTCCGAAAGGGGTTCGTTCCACTGGAACCCTTGGCGTCGAGCGAAGGGCGCGCGTGAGATCGGCGGACCGGTGAAAACGGCCACGTCGATTGGAAGGTTGATCTGATAACAGCAGATCTGCCACGAGCCGCGAATGATCCCGCGCACAGGCATGTCGAGCCACGTCCCGGCGCGAGCGACCTCGAGCTCCTGGCGCCGCGGAAGCCAGAAGCGTCCCTCGATGAGCGCGTTCTCGAGCACGACGCTGAGACGCTCGATGCGCCGATCGAGAATCGCGGCATCCGTGAACGTGAGCGACATGCGCACGATGTCGGCGCTCCCCTGGTCGAGAAACAGAGAACCGACAACGCGCGCCGCACGTGGGTCGCGCGGCTTCACCGCGACTTCGTACACGGCGATCTTGCGATCCGGAAGCGTGATCGTCAACGAATCGCGCAACGCGTACTGGTAGATCGCTTCCGCGTTAGGCGCGAGCGGGTGAGGCACGTCGCGCACGTCGCGACCTTCACCGAGCCGGATCAGGTTCGGGAAGTTGCTCTGTACGATGCCGTAGCGGTCCTGGTAGTAGCCGATGTCGCCCGGCAGGAGCAGCGTGTCGCGAATCCCGACGATCAGCTGCTTACTCGAGCCGGGAGCCTTCCAAAAGACGTCGACAGCGATCTGATCGGCCTTTACGACGCGCGGCGCCATGAACCCCGTGTCGCCGAGCTGCGCCAGGAAGAGCAGCCGTCCGGTGGCGCGGGACTGATAGCCGGCCAACGCGGTGTCAGATATTTGCGCGCTGCGACGCACGATCCCTCGACGCACGAGGTCGAGCGTCACCCGGTCATCCCACGCTTGCGCGCGAAGAGACGCAGCGCTTGCGGCCACGCCGGCAACCAGGAAACACGACCTAACGACGTGCGGGAGCGGGCCCAGCAAGGCTCGGCGCTTTGCGATCGGCAACGCAGTCATCCCCGGTACTGTAGTCACCCGCAAACGCCTCGCGGCAGTCTGGCCGCCTCTCGAAGGCGACCGCCGAGGGCTCTGGCGCCCGGCGTGACAGTCGGGTGCAGCATTATCGGCGACCCCGTCGTAAGCCACTCACTGGTGGCTTGCCCTTCCCAAGCAGGCACGGCCTATTATCCGCAACTCGCGCCTTTGCACCTGTAGGAGGGTGCCATGAAGACACTGCCCGTCATTCGCTCCATCGCCACTTGGTGTGCCTGCCTAACTGCTTTGGGCGCCATGGCAAAACCCGTTGCGGCTCAGGGGTCGGCCGGCAAACGCCCCATGACATTCCTGGATGTCCAGCTCATGAAGCAGGTCGGAGCGACAACGCTGAGCCCGGACGGGCGTCAGATGTTGTACACGCTGTCCACAATGAACTGGAAGGATGCCAAGCGCTTCACTGACATCTGGGTCGTATCGACAGAGCGCGGCACCTCTTCGGCACGCCAGCTCACCTTTACAGCCGACAAGAACGAGACTGCACCGCGCTGGTCTCCAGACGGCTCGTTCTTCGTGTTCAGCTCGAACCGCGACGCCCCGAACAACGGAACTGCGCAGCAACTATATGTGATGCATGCTGATGGCGGCGAGGCCCGCAAGCTCACCTCGGCCACGGACGGCGTCGGTCAATTCGAGTTCACACGCGACGGTCGCTGGCTCGTGTATTCGGCCGGCAAGAATGAGGAGCAGCAGGTCTGGGTGCTTCCCATCGCCGGTCTCGAAAGCACCACGCCGGTTCAACTTACCAAGCACGCCACGCCTGTTCGCAACTGGCAGCTCTCGCACGATGGCCGCACGCTCGTCTTCGCGTCGCCGGATAGCGTCGACAAGGACAACAAGCTGCGCATGGAGAAGAAGTTCGACGTGCGCGTACGCAACGAACCGCTCCCCGTCGACCACCTCTGGTCCGTCGATATCGCCAGCAAGAGCGAGAAGCGCCTAACGTCTGGTCTCGATTACAGCGTTCGCGGCTACGTGCTCTCGGACGACGGCAAATGGCTCGGCTTCTCCGCCACAAAGAACGATCGCTACGCTCGGAACATCACCGAAGAAGGTATCAACGCCGATCTCTATCTGTTCGATCTCTCGAGTAACTCGATCGAGCGCCTGACAACCAACGTCGACATCGGTGAGAGCGGGCTCTCGTTCTCTCCGGATGGACAGTGGATCGCCTTCTCCGCCGCGAACGACTTCAATTACTTCCGCGATAGCAAGCTCTACATGCGCCGCACGACCGACAAAGGCGGCCAGTGGAAGAAGTACGGCGCGTCGTACGACGGTGACGTTGGTGTGAACTGGTGGAGCGCGGACGGCAAGACGATTTACTTCGGCGACGGCGTGCGCGCGACGCAGCAGCTCATGGCGCTCGACATCGCGAGCGACAAGGTCACGCAGGTCACCCAGGAGAAGGCGTCCACGAACGTGCAGTACGACGAGGACTCCAAGCGGTTTCTCATCAACTACGCCGATCCGACGCATCCGGCGTCGCAATACATCGCGCGCAGCATCGACGACGTGAAGGACAAGTCCAAGTGGACGCAGCTCACGAACGCGAATCCGCAGGCGGCTGACTGGGCGTTAGGCAACGCCGAAGAAGTCACCTGGAAGTCCAAGGATGGTAAGATTGTCGGCGGTGTGCTCCTCCGGCCGTACAACTATCAAGCTGGCCGCAAGTATCCGCTGATCGTCGCGATTCACGGTGGCCCCGCCGGCGCCGACGTCCTCGGCTTCAACGGTGGGTACGGATCTCAGATCTACGCCGGACAAGGCTTCGCGGTGCTGATGCCTAACTATCGCGGCTCCACGAACTACGGCGAAGCGCACAAGATGGGCATCGTCGGTGACTACTTCAAGAAAGGGTACGAGGACATCATCACCGGCGTGGATTACCTGATCGCCGAAGGCATCGTGCATCCCGACAGCATGGGCGCGTTAGGCTGGAGCGCGGGTGGCCACTGGTCCAACTGGATCCTCGTCAACACGACTCGCTTCAAGGCGATTTCAACCGGCGCCGGCACGTCCAACTGGATCTCGATGTACGCCCAGAGTGACGTGCAGCGAAACCGGCAGAACTACCTCGGCGGCAAACTCCCGTACGACGACTTCGAAGCGTATTGGAAGCAGTCACCGCTCAAGTACATCAAGAACGCGAAGACTCCGACGATGATCCACGTCGTGGACGGCGATCCCCGCGTGCCGCGGCCGCAGAGCGAGGAGCTGCACATGGCTCTCAAGAAGCTCGGCGTCCCGACCGAGTTCTACGTGTATCCGGGCGCGACGCACGGCATTCCCGATCCGCGCAACCAGCTGCTCAAAGGTGTGGCGGAGCAGATGTGGATGGAGCAGTGGATCCGTGGCAAGCGCAAGTTCGAATGGAAGGACGTCCTCAAGACGCTCGAGGAGGCGGAACAGCGCCAGGGCGTCGCCGCGACCACGTCGGATTCCCGTTAGGCAGCTCACCTGAGTCGTCGCAGCGGCCCGCGCCCTCACAAGCGCGGGCCGTTTGCGTTTCTGGTCTGTGACTCGCAGCCTTTCGCGCAGTCCCTGGTACTCGCCACATTACTCCGTTGCCAAGCGAGGCTCCCATTGTCGGACCTGCAGTACCGCCCCCGCTCGATCACCGAAATCATCGACGCAGCCTTCCAGCTGTATCGCCAGGACGCGCTGCGCTACATCCTGATCACCGCCGTGGCGTATGCGCCAATGCTCGTCTTTCAGCTCGTATTCCTGGAGCCGACGAGCGTCTCCGTTGCCAGTGGACTGTTCGGCGTCGCGAGCTACGTGGTCGGGTTCTTCTCTTTCGCACTCATGTCGGCGTCGCTGGTTAGGCTTTCCGCCGAGGCATACCTAGGCCGCGACATGGAGATCGGCACTGCGATCAGGGAAGTTTTGCCGCGCGTGCCATCGATTCTCGCCGGCACGCTCATTCGGGTTATCCTGATTTTCTTGTCGGCACTGGTGCTCATAATTCCGGCGTTCTGGATGTTCGCGCGCACATTCGCCGTCACGCCGGTAATCGTACTGGAGCGCGCCGATGTTGCGCGCGCGCTCAACCGCTCGGCGCAGCTCTCCAACAATAGGAAGCTCGCCATCCTCGGCTGCTACGCGTTGACCTTCCTCATCTTTTATGTAGTGACGCTGGCTTTCGGCTTCGTCGCTGCACTCGTTGGCGGCGGGCTTCTCTTCACGCTCATCACCACGGTCGCGACAGTCGTGATTTATCCCGTCATCGGAATCATGGAGATGGTGCTGTACTACGACTCTCGGATCCGCGCCGAGGGCTACGACGTTGAGCTCATGGCCAACGCGTTAGGCACCCCGGCCCACTGAGCACGCCTTTGCTCACGCAGGCCGCGGATTCGCTCGCGCACTGGCCCTCCGCCGCCGTGCACGACACG
>CBQVAZ010000004.1:0-24481 GCA_967720205.1 uncultured Gemmatimonadaceae bacterium
AATAGGCGAAGACGGGCCCGCCCACTCCATGCACCACTCGCTGGTACTGGACGGTGCCGTCTGCCTCGAGCTCCTTTAGGTGCCGACGAAGTCCGGTCGCCGAGACACCGAACTGCTCCGCAAGATCTTGTACCGTAACAGGTTGGGCCTTCTTCAAGGCGACCAGCAATTCGCCTCGCGTGCCCCGATACCCGGAGAGTGTCTGCGTGACCGGCGTCATGCCGAGCAAGCTACTCGGATTTGACGAATCCTTCAACAAAAATGTTGGCGGATTCGGGCCCTACACTCAGACTCAGCGCGTAAAGAGCTGTCCTTGGCGAAGGCGTTTCTGGCGAAGCAATAGTCCGCAAACCGGGCCTCGCGCGTGATCCACGCACGAGGCCCCCACTACCTAACGCAAATCTGTTTCGTGCCTGACTTCGTCCGACGAACGCGCCACGCTCGGCTGTACCACCTCGCGATGGACCTCACGCTCGACCAGCCGCTCGCCAACCCGCTCACGATCCTCGAGTAGGTCGTCGAATACGGCGCGGAAGTGGATCATCGCCTGACGCAGATCTTCCGTCGTCGCGTTTTGTTGAATGTGTTTGTGTGCGATGTCGCGTAAGGCGCGATAGTCGTCAACGACATGAACGTGGTGCACGGACAGATCGGCAATCCGCTGGTCAAAATTGCTGATGGGATAACCCCGTTCGTCCATCACATCTTCGACAAGACGATCGCCATCGCGGACTGCGCCGTCCGGATCGTCAACGAACTGCTTTTGCAACTCTTCCCAGCGCGCGGCGAAACGGTCACGCTGTTCGCGCGTTAGGGCTCGAAGGTTCAATTGTTCCACGCGCCGTTCTCGATCGTGAAGCGCTTTCTGCGCGCGCAGGCGGCCGAGCTCGTCGACTGCACGATCATACTCACGCCCATACTGCGTTTGCATTCGTGCGGCTCTCTGATGCTGCCACATGTACACACCGATAACGAGCGCGGCAGCAACGACAAGGACTGTGATGACAACCGGGTCCATAATGCTCCCCTCGGAAAGGCTTGCTAGTCTGCTCGCGATGCAAAGAGCAATCCAAGCGCGTTAGGGAACGATGACGGCCTTCGTAACCTCGCGTCGCTCGACGGCCTCGAGCGCTTTGCCGGCGTCAGCCAGCGCGAATCGGCCGCCAATCATCTCGCGCCAAGGGATGCGTTCGCCAAAACGCGCGGCAATCTGCACGGCACGATGTACGTGCGAGTAGTCCGATCCCCAGCAGCCGCGAATTTCCACGTGCTTCCTGTTGATTTGCCAATGCGGATGAATGAGCACGTCACCCGTGTCGGTGTATTGCCCGGCGATCACAACTCGCCCGCCGTCGCGCACGAGATCCAGCGCCTGCGATACGGCATCCGGTGCGCCGGCAGCCTCGATCACAGCATCCACGCCGTGGCCGCCCGTCGCGCGGCGCACGAGCTCGGCGCGCTCGTTAGGTGGCACGTCGAGCCCTATGACATCGGTGGCGCCCATACGCTTGGCGAACTCCAAACGCGACGCAGGATCGCCGATCGCGAAGATCCGCACCGCTCCAGAAAGCGCCGACAGCGCGACGGCGGACTGACCCACTGGCCCGGCGCCTAACACCGCGACGGTCATCCCTACTCGCACCTCGGCACGCTCCACGGCGTGCACCGCCGTCACGAGGCCGCAGCCGCCTCCGATGAACGTCTCCGGCGCGAGCTCGGCGGGAAGCCTAACGAGATGCGTCCCCGGCTTGAGCCAGATCGCCTGCGCCCAACCGCCCGCCAGCCCATCGCGCACTCCGTACGAGATTCCGTACACGCGGCGCGATGGGCAGCGAGTTGTTTGCTTCGTCACCAGGCACTGATAGCAGCGGCCACAGCTGCCGTGCACGTCGAGGAACGTCACGACGTCACCTTCGCGATAGGGAACGCCCTCGACGTCGCTCAACGGCGCCGGAAGCGCCGCGATCGTTCCAACCGAGACGTGACCCGGTATGATCGGATATGGCACTCCAGAGAGGCGCCCGTGATGCAAATGAACGTCTGTGCCGCAGACCTCCGAATACGTCACATGCAGCAGCGCGCCGCCGGGATCCAACGCCGGCAGCGGCAGCTGCTCCAGGCGCATCGCTGCGCGCGGCGCAGGCATGACGGCGGCGGCGTACGTCGCGCGAGCGGGCATGCTGCCTAACTCGCGAGTAGCGCGCGCATGCCGCGCTTCAGGAGCGCAGCGGCGAGCGCCACCTTGTAGCCGTTACGCGAAAGCGGCGTGGCATCGTATAGCGCGCGATCGGCGAGCGTTGCGAAGTCATCCTCCGAGAGCCCACCTGAGGCTATGTCTTCTTCCACGGACTCGTCGACCCGCCATGGGCGCCGCGCGACACCGCCGAGCACCAGGCGCACAGCCCCGTCGACCCGTTTGACCGCGGCGAGCGAGACGAGCGCGAAGTCCCAGGCGCCGCGCTGCATGACCTTGTCGTAGAATTGCACGCCGCCAGCGGAGGCCGCGGGCAAGTCGACGCTCACGATCAGATCGTCCTGCGCCAGGATCGTCTCGCGCGTGGCATCTTCGTTAGGCAGCGCGTACAGCTCCGCCAGTGTGACGCGCCGAGGCGCGCTTCCGCTTCGTACCTCGATGCTCGCGTCCAGCGCTGTGAGCGCGACGGCGGGATCCGACCCATGCACGGCGTAGCACGGTCCTCCGCCAAGGATCCCGAGGTATTGATTCTCACCTTCGACGGCCGGACATGTATCGCCGCCTCGCTTGTAGCACCTAACGCCGCGCCGGAAATACCAACAGCGTGGCCGCTGGCACAGGTTCCCTCCCAGCGTTCCCATGTTGCGCAACGCACTCGATGCCGCCACGCTGCACGATTTGGCGAGGGCGGGGAAGGAATGACCGATCGTCGCATCCCGCTCGAGTGCCGAGAGAGACACCGCTGCGCCAATGCGCACCGATCCGTCAGCCATCGCGTGGATCCCTTGCAGCTCGCCGACTCGGCGAACGTCGACAAGCGACTTCGGATCCCGAAGCCCTTCGTCGATTTCGACGAGGAGGTCCGTACCGCCCCCCATCGGGACGGCGCCCGGCGCGCTGAGCGCCGCGATGGTGCCATCGAGGGTATGGGGGGCGAGGTAAGTGAAATTGCGCACGGCGTGATAACTTCCTGACCGTGACGCACGCGCGGAAGCCTTTACGATCCGGGAGCACCGTCGCTGCGCGCGTGCTCGCCGCAATTTCACTCATTGCACCGCTCGCGTGCGGCACTCCGCGCGAGTCGACGCCGGCGAAGCAGGCCGATTCAGAGCAAGCGGTTGCACAGACGCCCGTTGCCGACTCGGCGCTCGACACGCTCATCACGGGTTCTGCGGACGACGCCACCATCACCGCTCGCCGCGCAGCCACGCAGAACACGCGCCTATCTCCGCTGGCGGACTCGCTGTCGCGCTTTCTTGTCTTCGTTCCGGTGACGCAGCGCTGGTTCGCGGCGGCCTCGCGCGGCCAGCGAATGTTGGTGGACATCGGGCGCGTTGACACGACGATCGGTGACAGTCCCGTTAGGCAGGCCGCCTTCCGCGAAGCCGTCGCGAAACTGGCACCCGTCGGTAGTGGAGACAGGCTGCGCCTGCGCGGCCCGTGGGGAGCCGCCGACGTTGCGGTCAGCGGATACGACTCCTGGAGCGGGCGCATCGTTGCCACGCTTCAGCCAAACCCGCGCGTGGATTCTCTCGCCCGCACACATGACTGGCTGCCAGCGGTCGCCGTTCGCACCGACAGCGCACAGGAGCCAACAATCAGCACGTGTCCGCGCGTCGTTCCACCGGCGCTCAACGCGCGGCTGGCGGTTGTGAAGGATTCCGTCGTGAAGCTTTTGCGCGCGGCCAAGGATCTGCCACGAGTCACGCGACTCGCCAATTCGCTCAAGGACGCGTCTACGCGCGCCGGCGGCTGTTTCGAGAACGCGGCCGTCATCATGTTCGTCACGCTGTACGCGGGGGACTACGAATGGGTGCGCGAGCGCGCGCTCGCCTTCGATTCCCTTGGGAACGTGCGACAGCTCAGCGTGCGCGACCTGCGCTTCAAGGCGCACGAGACGTTAGGCGCGTTCGATGCCGACGAAGACGGCGACGACGACCTCGCGGTGCGTGGACGTGTGACGCGTGCCGGGGCGCTCATCGTCCTCCGGCTCGTGGAAGCGCCGCCCCCCGCGCCGAGCGTGGCGGCCGCCCCCAATCTGCCACCTAACGTGCCGGCCTCGCGCCTCGAGCGCGCTGCTGCCGGCTTCGCCTGGGAACGCTAACCGACGGAATTCATCTGCCGTGAAACGCACCAACTATTCGTCAGGGACGCGCTGGGAGCCGATCGTCGGTTACTCGCGCGCCGTTCGCATTGGAGATCGCGTCGTTGTCTCGGGGACGACCCCAACGGCCGCCGACGGCTCCATCGTCGGCGCCGGTGACGCCTACGCGCAGGCGGTTCAGACGCTGCGCAACGTGGAGCGCGCGTTGGCGCGCGCCGGAGCCACGTTAGGCGACGTGGTACGGACGCGCATGTATGTCACCGACATCTCCCGATGGGAGGAAGTGGGAAAGGCGCACGGCGAGTTTTTCAAGGACGTGCGACCAGTGACGAGCATGGTCGAAGTGAGCCGGCTCATCTCGCCGGATATCATGGTCGAGATCGAAGCCGAGGCGATCATCGGCGCCACGGCAGCGGAGAACAAAACGATCAGCGATTCCGCTGAAACTCCGACGTCTTGACCTGCAACTCGTCGTCGACGGCGTTGACCACGTAATCGATGTTGATGAATGTCGGGTATCCCAGCTGCGCGTCGTACGTGACTTCGAGGCGGTCAGCTCCATCGTCGATCGCTTTACGTATCAGCGCAAAGAGACCCGCGATGTCGCGCACGGTGGCGTAGGACGGCACCGGTTCTCCAGTCTGCGCATCGACGCTCGAGACGACGGCGCCCGATCGCACAGTCACTCGCACGGGCCGGACGTAGCCGCAAAAGCAAAGGTGCTGAACGACGACAGTGTAATCCTGCACGCGCGCGGCGTTCCAACGAATTTGTGCGTTGCGCAGCGCCTCCTCGTCATCGCCATCCCCGGTCCCGGTAACCAGGCCGCACGCGGCGCTGAGAGCGAGCGCCGCAGCGGCCGCAATTCGCGTTAGGCTGCGAAGCCATCTACCGTAATCGGAATTCGCTGACCTCGTACGTGATGTCATCATCGGTGTAGAACCGATCGTAGTCGATGTACGTAACCCGCGGGAAACCGTAGCTGTGGTCATATGACACATCCACGTTGTTCACCGAGCGTCCAAAGATCGCCTCATCGATGAGATCGAAGAGCTCTTCCACCGATGGGTAATAACGCAGGACACTCAGCGGCACCTGAGCCCCCGAGTAGCGATCGACGGCAGCCACCGGTGTACCATCGCGAACAAGCATCCGAATCGGTCCGGTGTATTGACAGGCGCAACGACGATCGACCGTTATTTCGTATTCAAACGCGTTTGTGGCGTACCAGCGGTCACGCGCGCGCTCCAGATCACGTTCATCGTTGTGGCTAGGATCGAATATTCCTTCGCAGCCTACGGCGAGCGGCAGCACGAGGAACAGGGTGAGCGATGAAAGACGCCGTGCAAGCACCGACAACGGACGAGACATGGAGCGCGCTCCCAAAGAGAATGAAGTGCCATGCTGTAAAGCCAGCGTTGTGCCGTGGTCGGCAGGCCGCCATCCCAGGCAGCGCGTCACAGCGGCACTCGCTGCTATGTTGTTTTCGCTAAACGAGTTAGGGTCGGAGCACAGCGTCGCTCCACGCCCGAAGCGCTTCCGGAGGCCTGTCCTTTGACGTGGACGAAAACCGGCGCAGCGAGTGTACGCGTCACGCGTTGGCCTCATGCCGGAATGGTCCTGGGGGCCTGGTTAGGCGCGGCCTGCGGGCCGGCGATTATGCCGCTCCCGCCAGCCCGCGCCCCGGCGCCTTCCGAGGTCGCTGTCCCCGCGCCGGCCGCGCCTGTCGCCGCGCCACCTAACGCGATCGAGGCCCTGCGTCAGCGGCACCTCATGGTCCCTGTGGACGGCTTCGGGCTAGACCGCGTTCAGAACACGTACGAGGCAGTGCGCGACGGCGGCGCTCGCCGGCACTACGCGATCGATATCCTGGCGCCGCGCGGCACTCCGGTGCTCGCCGCGGATAACGGCAGCATCTTGCGCATGGGCTTCAACGCGTTAGGCGGTCTCACAATCTATCAGATCGATCCGGAGAAGCGCTTCGTGTACTACTACGCACACCTCGACCGCTACGCGTCGACGATACGGGACGGCAGCGTCGTCTCGCGCGGAGATGTGATCGGCTACGTGGGAGCGACTGGAAATGCATCGCCCACGGCGCCGCACCTTCACTTTCAGGTGCTCCTCTTTCGCGATCGCTATTGGGAAGGTGAAAGCGTGAATCCATTCGGCGTCTTCGAAGCAGCGGGGAAACGGCGATGATGCGTGGAAAAGACCGCGCGACGCTGCGTGCAGCCGCGCACCATCTCGATCCCATCGTCCACGTGGGCCAAGGGGGAATAACTCGGGCCGTGATTTCCTCGTTGGACGATGCGTTGCGCACGCACGAGCTCGTGAAGGTGCAGCTGGGGAAGAAGCTGGATATTCCGGCCAAGGATGCCGCCGCGCATCTCGCCGCGGCCACCGAGGCCGAAGTGATTCAGGTCATAGGCCGCACGTGCACGTTTTATAGGCCGAAACCTGACAAACAAGATTGAACATTGAGGGACATTTCGAGTGATGTACTTGAACGGCGTGACAACGCTGTCCGCCTATGCACGCGGTGTTGAGAGGAAATGCAGTCTGCCAACGACGCTCCACTCGTAAGTCACTCCAAACGTTTCGTCTCGTTAGGGGGTTTACATGTCCAGGATAAGTCTCGTTCTCACCGTCGCCTTAATTGCCGCATGTGGCCAGAAGCCTCCCGCCGAGCCGCCCGAGAAGAGCGCCGCCCCGGCCAATACAAACATCGCCGATCGCGATTGGGTGCTCGTCGTTCTGGGCGACAAAGCCGCGCTCGTCGGCCCGCAACAAAACCCTCCGACGCTCAGGCTCTCGTCCGCAGACTCGCGAGCCACGGGCTTCGGGGGGTGCAATCAATACTTCGCGAAGTATTCGTTGCGCGATGATAGTCTCAACTTCGAATCGCCCGGAGCGACCAAGATGTTCTGCGCCGCATCCGACTCACTGGAGCGGGCATTCCTTGGCATGCTCCCCGACGTGGTCACATACCAGGTCCGCGACACGGTGCTCGCGCTTTCGACCAAAAACGGCACCGTCGCGCGCTTTCACGCGGCGCGCTAACAGAACAGCGCTCGCTCCGAACGAAAACAGCGGTCAGCTGCCGGTCGATGGCTGACAGCTGAGTTTGAGCCGCGTGTTGCGGAATCATGTAGTCGTGGCTAATATAAGCCATGACCTATGAAGCAGTGCTCGTGGCGCTCGCTGATCCCACCCGCCGAGGGCTCTATGAACAGCTGCGCCGGCGGCCACACACGGTAGGGGAGCTCGCCGAGCGCGCGCGAGTCTCGCAGCCGGCCGTCTCGCAGCATCTGCGCGTCCTGAGCGAGGCTCGCCTCGTTATGCACGAGCGCGATGGCACACGACGCTACTATCGCGCCAACCGCGATGGCCTCGCCGACCTGCGACGCTATGTCGAGTCTCTGTGGGACGACGTGCTCGCCGCGTACGCAGCCAGCGACACCAAAGCGAGCTCGGCTCTCAGGCGCCGCCGGGCGAAGAAGAGGGCCAGATGAGCGACGCGATTCCCCCAGTCGACCGTTCGGTCTCCGTCTCCTGGGACCAGGAGACCGCCTTTCGCCGATTCGCTCTGGAGTTCGGCACATGGTGGCCCTCGCATTCACACTCCGTCGGCGGCGCCCAGGTACGACGCGTCGTGCTCGAGCCCCAAGAGGGCGGCCGCATCTTCGAAGAACACAAGGATGGGCGCCGCTTTCAGTGGGGGAGCGTACTCGCCTGGGAGCCGCCGCATCGGCTCGCCTTCACGTTCCATCCAGCGCGCGCACCTGAAACCGCGCAGCACGTAGAGGTGCGCTTTTCGCCTAACGGGAACGGCACGGACGTCCAGCTCATCGCCACAGGCTGGGAGAACTGGCGCCCGGAGCGCGAAGCGAAGCGCGCGCGACGCGGCTACAACATGGGCTGGGGCTATCTCATGAACCTGTGGGCCGGCCAGCGCACGCCTGGTATGTACGTTGCCGACGCGATGATCGTGGTTGCCAAAGTTGTGAGTCGTCTGCGTGGTGGCGACTCGCACGAGATCGACCGCGCGGGCGGAGAGATCGCTCCGGCGCCGCGCTGAGTCCGGCTGCCTAACGCCTCAGTTCGACAGCGATCTGGCGCGGTTCCTCAGCACCGGCGCAGGTTTTGCGCTCTTGCGTGGAAGTTGCACGACCTTCATGCACGGAGCATTACATGTACGTCTCACCCACGCTGGTGCGGTTGCCTAGCGCGCCCCACGCGCGCCGCACGGCACATCACTATCGCATTGTCTTCGTAGGTGCCGTTCTCTTCTTCGCAGGTGCCCTTCTCTTCCTTTCCTCGTGCGCGGATCAGGGCACGCAACCGAACCCGGGCGTCGCTACCTTCCAACTTTTCCCGCGCTGATTGTTGTTCTGGGCTCATCTACGTGGAACGGTACGCCTAACTAGCGCTCCGCTGGCGGGCGCTGCTGCGCCGCCAGCACACGCCAGGGCGTGAGCGGGATCTCCGTGATGTCCACGCCTAACGCGTCGGCAACGGCATTGGCGATCGCCGGCGCCGTTGGAATCACCGGCGGCTCCGCCAGGCCGCGCGCCCCGATGTGATTGGCGCGAGCGTCTACAGTGGCGACGCACCACGCTTCGATCTGCGGTGTGTCGGCGATTGTCGGGATCTTGTAGTCGTGCATCGTCGGGTTGAGCGGCAGACCGGACGCCGAGTCGAGGATTCGTTCTTCGAAGAGGCCAAACCCGAGCCCCTGCAAAATGCCGCCTTCGAGCTGGCTTTCGGCGAGCGTCGGATTGATCACTCGCCCGACGTCGTGCGCGGCGACGATGCGCAGGACACGCACGTGGCCGGTCTCGCTATCCACTTCGACTTCGGCGAACTGCGCGCCAAAGCTCATCAAACCCAGCCCCTGCTCGTTAGGCCCCCTCGTTCCGTGACCCGAGATCATGACGTTGCCGATGCGTTTCGCCACCTCGGCGAACGTCAGCGTGCGAGCTCCGTCGCGCGTGCTGATTTTGGAGTCGCGGGCGTCGAGGTCGTCCGGGTGACACTCGAGCAGCTCCGCGGCAGCCTCGAGCAGCTTGCCGCGCGCGTCGACGGCCGCCATGCGCACGGCCGGACCGACGGACGCCGTCGTCATCGAGCCCCAGGAGTTGCCGGCGTACGGCGTGCGCTCGGTGTCTCCCAACACCACGCGCACATCGCTCAGGCGAGCGCCTAACGATTCGGCAGCGATCTGCCCCAGTATTGTGCGCGCGCCCGTGCCGAGGTCCTGCGTGCCCGAAAGAACTTCGGCCGTCCCATCAGACTGCACGGTGAGCGTCGCGTGCGCGGGCGGTCCGCCGCCCGCGGGCCAGACCTGCGCCGCCATGCCGAATCCGCCGCGCGCCGTGGGACTAGTCCGAGCATCGCGACGTGATTCCCGCGTGGCCCAGCCGAATCGCTCGGCGGCCTCTTCATAGCAGCGCCGCAAATTATTGGACGAGAAGTCGCGATCCTTGAGCTCATCGCGCGCGGCGAAGTTGCGCAGGCGCATCTCGAGCGGATCGATCCCCAGCTCCTTTGCCAGCGTGTCCATCGCCCGCTCGAGCGCGAACGCGCCCTCCGTGTGTCCCGGGCCGCGAAACGCCTGCATCGGCTGCGAGTGCGTGTAAGCGAAGCGCTCGGTCGTGCGCACGTTGGCACAGGAGTACATCTGATGGAAGATCTGCGCGGGACCGCCCTCCCAGCCGCCGGCGCCGAGCGCGACCCACGTGTCGGCGATTATGACTGTAAGACGTCCGTTCTTGCGCGCGCCTAACGTGACTTGCTGGACGGTGGCCGGCCGGTGTCCGGTATCGATCTGCTCCCCTTCGCGGTCCAGCACGCAGCGCACAGGCCTTCCAGTGCGCTGCGCGAACAGGGCCGCCGCCACGGTGTGCGGGCCGGCGTGGTTCTTGGCCCCGAATCCGCCGCCCATATGATCCATGAGCACGCGCACGGCGCTTCGTGGCATGGCCATGGCGCGGGCGACCTCATCGCGCACGCGAAAGACGCCCTGGGTGGATTCCCAGATGGTGAGCCGGTCGCCGTCGTAGTGCGCGACGGCTCCGTGCGGTTCGAGCGCGCTGTGCAGCTGCGACGGCGTGCGGTACTCGCGCCTAACGAGGACATCCGCCTCCTTCAAACCGCGTTCGACATCACCACGTTCCACCACATCCGCCTCATCGCTCGCTGCTTTAACGATTGGGTCCAGCACAGGTGTCGATGACGGCACGAGCGGAGCGAGCGCCGCGGCGCCGGCCGCCGCCGCCTCGCGCGATTCGCCGCAGACCGCGGCGACTGGCTGTCCCGCGTAGAGGATCGCCGGATCGAAGAGCGGGATGCCGCTGAACTTTGTCGGTCGCGAGAGATCGTCAGCGGTAATGACATCGACGACGCCGGGAACGGCGCGTGCCGCCGCAACGTCAAGGCGTTCAACTCGACCGGGGCCTAACGGCGCACGTACGATGACGGCGTGCAGCATCCCAGGCAACGAGACGTCGCTCGTGTATGTCGCGCGCCCGGCGACTTTGGTCGGCGCATCTACACGAGGCGCGCGCGCGCCGACGATGGCGAGCCGCTCCTGCTCACTCCACGGCGGCACGTCGAAGGCTGGCGTCTCGACGACCTTCCGTTCGTCGCGCCCCTCGACTTCGACTATCGTGGAGACGTAGCGCTTGCGCGGCTCGTTAGGCATCGTTCGCCACGGATTCTATCGCCTTGATGATCTTGGGATACGTCCCGCAACGGCACAGATTGCCGCTCATCGCGTGCACAATGCTCTCCCGCGTGGGAGCTGGATCGCGCTCCAGCAGCGCGATTGCCGCCAGTACCTGACCCGGCGTGCAGAAGCCACACTGTACGGCATCGTGGGCGATGAACGCCCGCTGCACCGGGTGCAACTCCGCGCCGTTCGCCACGCCCTCGATCGTCGTCACGCTACGACCTTCACACGCGCGGGCGAGCGTCACGCAGCTGTAGACATTCTGGCCGTCCAAAAGCACCGTGCACGCGCCGCACTCACCGCGCTCGCATCCTGCTTTTGCTCCGCTCAGGTGCAGCCGGTCGCGCAAAACGTTGAGCAGACTTGTGCCCGGCTCGATGTCGAGCTCGCGTTCGCGTCCGTTGACCGTCAGCTTCATGGGGAGGGTATTAGCCGAGGCGCGCGACGCTGTCCAGACGGCGCGTTCGTGCCATCGGAGCGACTTCTACCGTCCTTGGGCAATGGCTATCTTAGCAAGCGCGGTTCTCAATTCCTGAACGGCAGATCTCTTGGGACTCCATGCCTTACGTCATCACCGAAGCCTGTATCGGCACGAAGGATAAATCGTGCGTCGATGTGTGTCCGGTCGACTGCATTTACGAAGGCGAAAAGATGCTCTACATCCATCCGGACGAGTGCATCGATTGCGGCGCCTGTGAACCTGAGTGCCCGGTGACGGCCATCTTCCCGGAAGAAGACGTCCCCGGAAATCTCAAGCAGTACGTGCAGATCAATCGCGAAGTCTTCACGGGCGAGAATCCGCCCGGCCGTCCGCAGCGCTGAGTTAGTTGCTCGTTAGGCTCCCACAACCCAGCGCGCCATGCTCGTGATCGCCTCGAGCACGCGCGCGCAGTAGACATCGAGGAAGGCGTCGTCTACCGACGCGAGGCCCTGCTGCCGCGCGGCTGAGAGCGCGCTGGCGCCGTCGAAATCGACGTACGAGAGTCGCAGCGTCAGCTCATCTTCCGGGCGACCGAAGGCTGAACCGGGGAGCGTGGCGACGCCCGTCTCGTCCAGCAGCCGGCGGCAAAACTCGCTGGAGCTACGCACGCCACGAGCGGCGAGCGCCGCCGCATGCGGTGTGAAGTCGGGGAAGAGATAGAATCCCCCGTGCGGAGCCTCGACAAAGGCGCCGCCGTTCCGCAGCATCGCGGCGCAGCGAGTGCCTAACGCGCGCAGGATGGCGCGCGTGTGCCGCAAGTATTCGTCGATGGCGGGTCCGCCTCGGAACGCGGTCACGGCCGCGTGCTGAACCGGTGCGCTGACGGCCGAAAACGTCTCGCTGGCGACGACGCCCAGTGCATCGAGGAGCCAGCGCAGCTGCGGCGCGATCGCGAAGGTGCCGAGTCGCCAGCCCCCCGCGCTGCACCATTTGCTCAGTCCAGAGCTGACGATCGTCCCTTCGGGATAGAACGTGGCGATGGAGTCGACGACGCCCTCGTGATCCAGCTGACCGTAGATCTCGTCCGCGATCACGACGATGCCATGCTCCCGCGCAACGAGTCCGACTCCCGCAAGTACCTCCCGATCTATGCGAAAGCCGTTCGGATTGCTCGGCGAGTTCAAGATGAGCAGCTTCGCTGCGGCCGCTGATTGTTCGAGCGCCGCAGCCAGCGCGTTAGGCGTGAGGTGCCAATGCTCCTCGCGTCGTGTGGGGATCCACGTCGCGCGACGGCCGGCGAGGCGCGCCTGCGGCACGTATGAGACCCAAGACGGCGAGGGGACGAACAGCTCCGCGTCGAGCACGAGCTGCGTGAGGAACATCAGCTCCTTGGAGCCGGGACCGATCAGGATGTCTTCCGGCGTTAGGTCCAGCCCTTGAGTCGCGCGATGATGCGCCGCGACGGCGGCGCGAAGCTCGGGCAACCCGCGCACCGGGAGATAGTCGTTCTCGTGCGCGGCAGCCTTGAGCGCCTCGACGACGATGTCGGGGACTGGAAACGGCGACTGTCCCATTCCGAGCTTGTAGATCGTCCGCCCCTCACGCCGCAGCCGGTTGCTCAGCTCGTTGATGGCGAGTGTTGGCGATGCGCTCAGGGAGCGCACGTTCTCGTCGATCCATGACGCGTCCGGCTGAGAGGGCGAGACAGTGATCTGCTGTTCGTTAGGCATGGCGCGCGACGGCGAGGAACTCGCTGAGGACATGATTGAACGCGGCTGGGCGCTCCACGTTACTCACGTGGCCCGCGCGCGCCAACACTTGCAGCCTGCTTCCGTAGATCGCGCGGTGCATTGCTTCCGCATCGGGCACCGGTGTTAACACATCATCCTCGCCGACGACGATGAGCGTGAGAACGTCGATCGTGGCCAGTGTGGACGTGGAATCCTCCCGCTCGCGCATCGCCTCCAGCGCGCCGACGACTCCCGCCACAGGCGCTTTCGCGAGTATGCGGTAGACTTGGTCGACGATCAGCGGTGCCGTCTCGCGAGTGTGCTTCCCGACCATGCCGGTGATTGTCGCATCGGCCACTGCGGTCGTCCCGCGTTCGCGCGCCGTCTGCGCCATAGCGCGACGCTTCTCGCGACCCTCCTCCGAGTCCGCCGATGCTTTCGTATCGGCCAACACCAACGCGTGGATTCGCGAGCGGTGCCGGCGCCACATCGAGAAGGCCACGTAGCCACCCATCGAAAGGCCGCAAATCACCGCGCGGTCGATGCGAAGGTTGTCCATGAATGCGGCGACGTCGTCCGCGTATTGATCCATCGAGTACGGTGGGGCAACTGTGCTCTCGCCGAAGCCGCGCAGGTCGAGCGCGATGCAGCGCGCCTGCGACGATAGACTCGCGAGTTGCGGTGCCCACAGGCCGCGATGGTGCGGGAAACCGTGCAGGAAGATCACCGGGAACCCGTTGCCGCGGCCGGAGTCGTCGTACCCGAGTTTGATGCGTTCCAGATTCGCAATCATGCGTTATGCAGTGTCGCGACGAGGCGTTTAGGGCGCGGGAAAACATGCCGTCGGCATCGTGTCACCTGCTAGATTTGGCATTCCCTCGGGATTCGCCCCTCGTGCTTTTTGCCGGCCGGGCAGGAGCGCAAGTGCGAGCCGAGCCCTGCCGTTTGGAGAACCGTGAAGGGAGCCCCGGAGAATAGCTCGTCCACTCCAGCCTATCTCGACACCGCCGCCGCGGTCGAGCAGTTCGTCGCCTCGATCGACGGCGCGACTACGATAGCTGTCGACACAGAAGGGGCCAGCTTCCACCGCTATCACGATCGCATCTACCTGCTGCAGCTCTCCACGCAGGAGCGGCATGCGATCATCGATCCTCTTCGTGCCGGCACACTGGACACACTTGGAGCGGTCGTCGAGTCGCGCGGGGTGGAGATTGTCTTTCACGACGCTGATTACGACCTGCGCCTGCTGCATCAGGACTATGGCTGGCGCGTAGCCAACATTTTCGATACGCGACTGGCGGCGCAGTTGTTAGGCATCCGCGCCTTCGGTCTCGCGGCCTTGCTGCAGAGCTTCTTCGGCGTACGACTGGACAAGCGCTTCCAGCGGGCCGACTGGTCGATGCGCCCGCTGTCCAAGGAAATGCTGGCGTACGCAGCCCAGGACACCATGCACCTGCTCGAACTGCGTCAGCAGCTGCGCTCGGAATTGGAGAAGCGCGGACGCTGGTCCTGGGCAACTGAAGAGTTCGAGCGTCTCGAGGGGACGCGTTGGGAGGAAGAAGACACCGCCTCAGCGTTTCTCCGGATGAAAGGGGCGCGAGATCTCAGTCGACGTGAGTTGGCTGTCCTACGTGAGCTGGTGCCGTGGCGCGAGGAAGTCGCGCGCGAGCTGGATCGCAGCACGTTCCGAGTTGTCGGGAACGAAGTGCTGCTCGAGCTGTCGCGACGCGCGCCCTCGTCCAAGGCGGAGCTTGGAGCGATCAAAGGGATGCCACGCGGCATGATCGAAACACGCTCGGCGGGCATGCTGGAAGCGATTCAACGCGGGGTGGCTGTCGCCGAGGCGGATCTGCCGCGCTTCCCCAAGTCGCCGCGTTGGGCGCGCGATCCGGACTTCGACGACCGCGTGAATCGCCTGCGCCAGGTGCGCGATGCCAAGGCGCGAGATCTGGATCTCGAGCCGGGGGTGCTTTGCCCGCGTGAGCGGCTCGAGACGATCGCACGGAAACAGGCGACGTCGCTCGAATCGCTCACGGAAGTCCCCGAGCTGCGCCGCTGGCAGATCGAAGTGTTAGGCGCGGACCTCGTGCGCGCGATGGGTTCTGCGAACGGCGGCCACGGGTCCAGCACTGGCGCGTCGGCCACCACGAGCGCAGCCGAAGCCTAACGATGTATTGGCGCGCGCTGTCGGCGACGCTGCTCTGCGCCGCGCTGATGTTCGTGCGCGATGCGGGCGCGCAGTCCACGCCCGCGACCGCAGCTCCCACGCTCCCGGATACGACGGGTTTGCCCGTCATCATGCGCGAGTTTCGTGGCGTATGGGTTGCCACGGTGGATAACATCGACTGGCCGTCCAAGCCTGGGCTCAGCACGCGCGACCAGCAGAGCGAGTTGCGCGCAATCCTGGATCGTGTTGTGGCGCTGCGAATGAACGCCGTGATCTTCCAGGTGCGACCATCGGCGGACGCACTGTACGCCTCGAAGTTGGAACCGTGGTCCTTTTTTCTAACGGGCCGGCAGGGGAAGGCGCCGAAGCCGGCGTATGATCCGCTCGCATTCGCGATCAAAGAGGCGCACGCTCGCGGGCTCGAGCTGCACGCGTGGTTCAACCCGTATCGTGCGAAGCATCCGGCCGACAAGTCGCCGGCGGCGGCGTCGCACGTGAGCCGCACCAGTCCCGATCTCGTTAGGCGATACGGGCAGTTTCTCTGGATGGACCCTGGCGATCCCGCAGTGCGCCAGCAGACCATACGCGTGGTGCTCGACGTCGTGCGCCGGTATGACGTCGATGGCGTCCATATCGACGACTATTTCTATCCGTATCCGGAGGGCGGCGCCGACTTTCCGGACGAGAGCACGTTCAGACGCTACGCAGCGGCCGGCGGCACGCTCTCCAAATCAGACTGGCGTCGGCAAAACGTGAACGACCTCGTGCGCGATCTCTATGAGGCGATCAAACGCGCGAAGCCTTGGGTGAAGTTCGGCATCTCGCCGTTCGGCATCTGGCGCCCGGGAAATCCGTCGAGCGTGCGAGGCCTCGACGCGTACGATCGGCTGTACGCCGATGCGCGCAAATGGATGAACGAAGGTTGGGGGGACTATTTCACACCGCAGCTCTATTGGCGCACGGACGCGCCGGAGCAGCGCTATCTCGACTTGTTAGGCTGGTGGATCGGCGAGAACCGCATGGGCCGCCACATCTGGCCCGGTAACTTCACAAACCGCGCCACAGCAGCAGCACGCAATCTCTGGGATCCATCCGAAGTCGTCGCGCAGATTCGCGTCACTCGGCTGGAACCCGGTGCATCGGGGAATATTCACTTTAGCATGAAGGCATTCGGTCTATCGCCGTCGCTTTCCACGAGTCTGACGCGAGATGTGTACGACGCGGTTGCGCTCGTTCCGCCGTCTCCGTGGCTCGCCGACAGCGCGCCGCCCAGACCACAGGTGACGGCAAAGCGCACGAACGGTCGCTGGGAGCTGCGCCTAACGCCGCATCAAGGGAGCGTAATCCGCCTCTGGACCGTGCGTTGGCGTGGTGAAAGCGCGTGGGAGACGATGACGATTCCGGCGGATCGCTTGAGCGTGACGCTCAGCGACGCTCAAACGGCGGTGGTAACGGTGATCGATCGCACGGGCATGGAATCGGAGCCCATGATCTTGTCGCTGGGTGCAGCGTCCCTCGTTAACACCAAGTAAAGCAACAGCGTAATCGCGGACGAACGCGGAGAATTACCGGACGAACGCGGACGAATGCTTAGTAAACAACAAAAGATCTGCGTTGGTCCGAGCTGTTGTCCGCGTTAGTCCGCGCTTTCGCTTTGACGTTCAGAATCCCAAGTAGGCACGGACCCTCGGCTCGATGCGATCCGGCGTCCACGGCGGTGACCAGACGAGATTTACAGTCACCTCACCGACATCAGGGATCGAACGCAGCTCGCGCTCAGCGTCACTCATGATCTCGGGACCGGACGGACACCCCGGCGACGTCAGGCTCATGTCGATGCGCACGTCGCGACCATCCACGACGATGTCGTAGATCAGTCCCATGTCGACGATGTTGAGATTGACCTCGGGATCCTTCACTCGCCGGAGCACGAGCTTCACGGCGTCGACAGTCAATTCTCCGTCGCTCGGCGTCACTTCATCCGGCAGCGCTTCGCCGCTTTCGTCCATCCGCTCCTCGGCTGCAAAACCTTACGCGCAATATGGCGCGAGGACGTTAGCCGGCGCGACGCTTCTGGTAGATAGTTTCGGACGAGCTCGTGGCCGCTGGCTGCCTTTTCGAGGCTGCTTTCTTGGAGCGCGCGATCTTAGCCGAGCGCGCCTTGGCGCGACTCGACGAGCGCGCGGAACGACTACGACGCAGCGATTTATTCCACCCGACGCGCTTGTCGGCGCGGTATGCGATCTTTTCATCGATCGCGAATTCGGCGTCTGTAACGGCGAAAGCTGCGGCGTCGGAGAGATCGGCGCGCACGTCGGCGATCACCTTGCCCGGGCGCTTGGCGCGCGCAGCGTGGACGCGATTTGTCAGCAGGACGACGAACATCTGCCGTTCGGGATCGATCCACATCGACGTGCCTGTGAATCCGGTGTGACCGTACGCGCGCGGCGTGAGGTAGATGCCGGAAGAGCCGTCGCCATCGGCCGTGTCCCAGCCTAACGCGCGCGAGCTGCCGTTCCAGCTTCCCGGTCCCGCTACGCGGCGCGTGAAGAGAGCGACGGTCGAGTCACTCACGATGCGCACGCCGTTGTACTGGCCGCCGTTGAGCATCATCTGCGCGAAGACAGACAGATCCGCGGCCGTCGAGAAGAGACCGGCGTGCCCGGCGACGCCGCCGAGGACGTAAGCGTTCTCGTCGTGCACCTGGCCGCGCAATGGATAGCCGCGCGGCGGCGCGATTTCAGTCGGCGCGATACGGTATTGCAACGAATCGGCCGGCCGGAAGAACGTGTCGGTCATGCCTAACGGGCCGAAGACGCGGCGCTGCGTAAAGGCGTCGAGCGACTCGCCCGCGATGCTCTCCAGGACCCAGCCGAGCACGTCGGCGCCGAGGTCGGAGTAGATGAAGCAGGAGCCGGGCTCGCAGACGAGGGGCGTTGCGATGACGGCCCAGCGTGCCGCACCCGCCGAGCCGGCAAGGCGCCAGAGCTCGCGACCGGCGGGGAGGCCGGAGCGATGCGTGAGGAGATGCCTAACGGTGACGCGGTCCTTGTCGCCACCGGCGAATTCCGGGAGGTACTTCGAAACCGGAGCGTCCAGCTCGAGCTTGCCCTCGTCGAACAGGAGCATCGCGGCTGTGGTGGTCGCGACGACCTTCGTGAGGGAGGCGAGATCGTAGATGGTCCGGTCGGCGCTGACAGCGGGACTTCCGGGGCGCCAATCCAGCCTGCCGAAGCCCTTCTGGAAGACCGAGTAACCGTCGCGTCCTACAACGACTGCCGCACCTGGAAAGCCTCCGGCATCGAGGCCCCGTCTCACAACGCGGTCAATTGCCCGTAATCTGTCCACTGACATGCGCACCTCAGCCGGCGAGCGCGACGGGAGACCGTCGCCCACCGTCAGCAGGGCGATGAGGGAGAGGGGGATGATCACGGCGGCGTTACAAGTACTTGTCTTTTAACGAGTTGGGGGAACTAATCGGCCGCCGGTTTTCAAGCGCAGAGTCGACTCTACGCAACGGAGGGTTTGATTAGATATGAACTCAGGGTGCTACTGTCAAGACGACGTACACACAAATCGGCAATTCGTTTCTTTCGCAGTACCAAGGACTTAGCGGACTAATGTGAAGTAAAAGGTGAGACCCTTCTAATCTTTGGTTCGTCACCGCTTTACCGGTCTCTAGGTCAAGAAACGGACCCGGCGATGCTGCGTGCGCCTCGTCAAGCAGAGGAAGGCTCCGCACGGAAGCTGTGAGCGGTCAGCCGAGAGCTGCAAAAAGCTTCCAGTTCAAGCTGTTGACTGCGTAAATGCTGGGGCAGTTAACTGCTTGCCCTCGAAGCTCTTTAACTCGCAGCTGACAGCACAGAGCTTCCAGGATGGAGCGCGAACTCGGCGACCGGGCGTTCTCTCGTTCACGGCAACCACCGTCGCCTGCTTGGTGACTCATTTCACGCATGGCCACGCACGACACGATCGCACTGGCAATCGCCGGCGATGAGCGGGCGCTGCGCTCCATTTGGGCGCAGCATGCTCCGCACATCGACGCGGTCGTTAGGCGGCTGGTTGGCGATCCGGACCTCTCCGCCGACATCGCGCAGGAGGTCTGGATTCAGATCTTTCGCGCGCTGCCGAGTTATCGCGGCGATTCGCAGTTCGGCACGTGGGCGCACCGCATCGCGGTAAACCGTACGCTCAATGCGCTGCGCAGTGCCCGGCGATTAGCGCGTGTGGAGTTCGAGATCGACGAGAGCTCGGCCTCGGTGGAGCACGACAGCGATCGCACGCTGCTGGCGGCGACGATCGAAGAAGCGACGGCGAAACTCTCGCCAGGCGCACGGACGGTGTTCGTCATGCACGACGTTGAAGGATATACGCACGAAGAAATCGCTCGAGAGCTCGGCATAACGGCGGGCGGCTCGAAATCACAGTTGTTCAAGGCGCGAGCCAAACTCCGGCGCTTGCTCGCGCATGTCGTGGAGTTCCGCGCCGGAACCGAGGGAGATCATGCAGCACCTGCCTATTGAACGTCTCGCGGAGCTCGGCGACGTCGAGCCTTCGCGCGACGAAGCGGAACATCTCGCATCGTGCCCGCAGTGCGCACGCGAGCGGGCCGCATATCGGCGCTTGACCGGCCTCGCCGGTGTCGAGCGTTCGCGCATAGGTCCACCGCTCACCGACTGGGCGTTGCTACGGTCACGGCTTGCAGACGACGGCATCATCACGCGGAACGCTGGATTGTGGCGTGAAGCAGCGTTAGGCAGCACCCGCTGGCTCCAGCGGGCGGCGGCAGCCGCGGTCCTGATCGTGGGTGGCCTCTATGCTGGTCGCATATCGGCTGGAATGTCTTACGCCGACGCCATGGTCGTCGGTCGCAGCGCGCCAGTGATCGATGCCGCGTCACCTGTGGCGGATTTCTCGTCGCCCAGCGAAGCGCTGCAGGTTTTGAATTCAGCGTACGAGCAGTATTCGTCCGCGGCCACGTACCTCGCGGCCAATGACACATTGAGCAGCGGCGAAGCGTTCGATCGCTTCCGTGCGCGGCTTGCGTTCCTTGACGAAGTCGCGCGCAGCACTCGCGTCGCACTGGCCGAGGCGCCGCAGGATCCGCTCATCAACCAGTTCTATCTGTCGACGCTCGGGGCGCGCGACGCGACGCTGCATCGCATGGGCCAGGTCGTCCCCGTCGGCAATCGCCTGGGCAGGTGGTAAGCGATGACGCGAATGTCGTTAGGTGCGCTCGTTTTCGCCGGCCTCGCGCTGGCGGTGCCGGCGGCTGCCCAACAGACGCGGGTGAGCGCGCGCACGCAGCCGCTTCCTGACTCGGTGGTCGAGCTGAGCAAGACGCTGGAACAGCTGACGCAGTCGCAGCGCATGCTCGTGATGGAGATCGAGCGCGCGAATGTGGCGCTGCGGCGCGCGAGCAGTGGTACCGAGCGCGAGTCCGCGCGTGCTCAGCTCGCTGGACTCTACGACCGCATGGAGCGCACGATCGGTGAGCTCGACATGCTGCAGTCGCATCTTCTGGCGATGTGCTCGGCGCGCCCCGGCCCCGATGGCTGGCTAGGCGTCAACCTCAAAGAGGAAGTGAACGTGTCGACGTCTCCGACGTCGGCGTCGTACGCGTTCAGAAGGTATCCGATCATAGTGTCAGTCGAACCGGATTCGCCCGCCGACAGAGCCGGGCTCGTGTCGGGAGATGAAATCGTCACGCTCGGCGAGCACGACATGGTGAGCGGCGCCGTCGATATCGCAGCGCTTCTCAGACCCGGCTCCCGTCTGCCGGTGCGCTATCGCCGCGACGGAGCGATCAAATCCATCACCGTGCTTGTTGAGCCTCGGCCGGAAAGTTTTGTGTCCGCCTGTCCGTGGATCGACGTCACGATGGGACCACCCGTGATGGCGATGCAGCCGAAGATGCGAATCTTCCGGACGAAGCCTAACGGGTTCGGCTATGTGTTCGTCGACAGCGGTGTGCCGGTTACCGCGATGCCGCGCACGCAAACACGAGGCGACCTCGTTGCTCCGGGCGCGCGTGTTGCCGCGGCGCGGGAGCTGCCACCGACGCCGTACGCCCCAGTTCGGATCGCGGGTGCCATCGGTGGCAACGAGCTCATTGCCGGCGCAGTTCTCATCCCCCTCACGCCAGACGCGCGAGAAGGTCTGGGAATCCAAGAAGGCGTTCTGGTGATCGACGTGCTGCGCGGCTCACCCGCGCGGGAAGCCGGTCTTCGCGCCGGTGATGTGATCCTCGCCGTCAAAGGACGCAAGGTTACTTCGATTCCTCAGCTGAAGCTGACACTCGACGCCATGCGCGATGGCACCTGGGAGCTCAAGGTGACGCGTCGAAACCAAAAGCCGCGAATTGTGTTGCTGCGCCTCCAGTAGGAGGCGAGGTGAGCGTCGCCTAACGCGAGCTGATGCGGCGGTCGATCGTGCCGACGGGCCCGGGCGGTAGCGAGTAGAGCAGGAAGGCCGTTGAGCGGTCGGCTGCCGAGAGGTCTTTCACGCGTACACGCGGCGTCATGATGCTCGTCGTGTCGCGGGTGTGGTCGAGTCCGATCAAGTGACCGATCTCGTGGAGAGCGATGGCGCGCGTGGCGTCGAAATCGAGCGCGGCGCCGTCACGATGATGCACGGCGAGCTGAATGCTCGCGTCGACGATCCACCAGCTGTCGTTGTGCGCCCAGAGCGTCTTGCCGCTGATCGACTCGTTGAAGTGATCGGTCCACGTGACGTGCACATCGGCCGACGCGGAGTCGAATACGAAGAAGAAGCTGATCGGGAGACCGGTTTCCGACCAATCGGTGAAGGCGCGCCGCACGATGGAGTTGCGCTCCTCGGACCAGTCATCCAGCGCCGCTCCGTTCTGAACCCACACGCGTAGCGGATTCACCAACCGGTCGGGCCAGCGAGCGAGCGCGGAGTCGTGCGCGACGATGACGTCGTTGATGAACGTGCCGGTCGAGCGCTCGCGCACCCGGCGAAGGACGTCCTCGGGGCCTAACGTGCTCCGCGACGCCGTGGTTCGGATCGTGATTGGGCGCCGCGAAGTCGTCGAGTCGCCGAGCGCGATGCGCGTTCCTTTCGCTGTCGCGACTGCGGCCGCCTCACCGTGACCTTCGCGCTCAACGCTAACGACGCGCGTCTCGCGTGCTTGCAGGCCGACAAATGCGGCAAGGCACGAGAGGGCTACGAGCAGCGTCAGATCGAAGCGCTTCATGAAGGGCGGCGACGGCAATTATGTAAACGAAACGGCGCTACCAAGCGCCGAAATTCTACGAGACTTGTCTCTTGAAGCTCGTGCCGCCTCGACACGGGCATTTAATGCGCCAGACATCATAACAATACGCGCGAAAAAATCGATGGTCAGTTTTGTCTTTTTTCTCTCTGCGTTAGACGCATTTAGTAGCAGAACGCCACGTATGAGAAATTTCCAATACAAAAGCGTGCGTCGCAGCCATGCAGCAACGGTTGCGCGAGTGCATCGTGAATTGTGTTTTTCTAAGAGTTTGCGTCAGCGCAGTGAGAGTTCGATCTCGGCTCGCGCGGAAGAATCTTCCTCGTTTTCTAAAGCGCGTTGCAATGCGCGGCACGCGTCGGTGTTCCCGACGAAGCGACCGAGCGCCCACGCGGCGTGACCGCGTACGATGGGATCGGGATCGCGCTCCAGCGCCAGGGAGAGTGCGGCGACATCTCGCGGGTCGCCGCGATTTCCCAGGGCAATCGCGGCGTTGCGCGCCAAGCCGCGTCGCTTCGCACGTCGCACGGGCGAACGAGGAAAGCGCGAGCGAAACTGCTCCTCACTCAGGAGAAGTAGCTCAGGGAGATCGGGCTCGCTGTTCTCCCCGCGAGGCGCCAGCGCGTCGTGCGCCGCAGCTCGAGAGAACTTCACGTTCCAGGGGCAGACTTCCTGACAGATGTCGCAGCCGAAGACGAGGGACCCCATCGCTTCGCGGAGCTCGGGCGGGATGGGGCCGCGCAGCTCAATCGTTAGGTATGAGATGCAACGACGCGCGTCGAGGACGTACGGTGCGACGAACGCACCCGTCGGACACGCGTCGAGGCAGCGCGTGCAGGTGCCGCAGTGTTCCGTCTCAAAGGGTGCGTCGGGTGCGAGGTCGAGGTCCGTGAAGAGCGTGCCTAACAAGAAGAACGAACCGAGCTGCGGATGCAGCAGGTTCGTGTTCTTGCCGAACCAGCCCAAACCCGCTTTGCGTGCGACATCACGCTCGAGAAAGGGGCCGGTGTCGACGTACGCGTGCGACCATACATCCTTGCCAACGTCGCGACTGAGCCAAGACGTGAGGTCGCGCAGCTTTGCGAGCAAAACGTCGTGGTAATCGTCGCCGCGCGCGTAGCGAGCGATGGGACCGCTCGGCTGCGTGCCGTCGTAGTTGATCGCGACGACGAGTGCTGAGCGCGCGCGCGGCACGTGCACACGCGGATCGGCACGCGCCGTCTCTCCGCGTGCCATATAGCCCATCTCGCCGTGATGCCCGGCGCGCAGCCACTCCTGGAAGCGCGGAAAGGTGTCGGTGGGCGCGAGCCTAACGACTCCCGCGAGATCGAAACCGAGACCGTAGGCTTGCGCCTTGAGCCGCGACGCGGTCGCGGCCATCGCGCCCTGAGAGGTCACTTGCCGTTCGCCGCGCCAGCGGCCCAGCGCGCGTAGCGGATCGCCTCGTCGACAGTCGGTACGGCTTCGGGGTCGCCGTAGGCCGTGTGCATGCGCCAACGCGTGTAGGTGCGCGAAGGAATTGGAAGAAAGGGCGGCTTGCGGTACCACGCGCGGTCGCGGAAGCGCCACGCGACAACTACGAGCGCGCGAGCCAACGACGGACTCAGCGCCGCGCGCCCCAGCAATGCGATCGTAAGACGAGCCCAGCTCATGACGACCTAAAGTTCTGCGAGGCCAGAACAAAACAAATAGCTTTGAGTATTCAGTCTCGCGTGCTGAGCCCTCAGAATGACATTTCTCAGCCTTTAGGCCTCACATTCTCAAGACTCCGCACTGAGAACCGACCACCGGAAGCTATTTGTTTGGCCTCGCTACCGGTCGAAGGCCGTTATCCCCAAGCCAAAGCACCTATGACATCACGACTCGTGAGATCCCTGATTCTCGCCTGGTTCGCG
>CBQVAZ010000005.1:0-23471 GCA_967720205.1 uncultured Gemmatimonadaceae bacterium
CCGTTAGGCGCAAGCCGTACAGCGTCGTCCTGCTCGACGAAATCGAGAAGGCGCATCCGGATGTGTTCAACATCCTGCTCCAGGTACTGGACGAAGGGCACCTCACGGACAATTACGGCCGCGAAATCGACTTCAAGAACACCGTGGTGATCATGACGTCGAACGTCGGCGCGCGGGACATTTCCAAGAACAAGGCACTCGGCTTCACCTCGCCTGACGCGAAGACTTCGTTCGAGCGGATGGCTGAAAAGGTGAAGGAGGAACTGAACCACGTCTTCAATCCCGAGTTCCTGAACCGGCTCGACGACGTGATCGTGTTCCACCCGCTGGACCGCGAGCACATCGCGCAAATCGTCGGGATTCTGATGAAAGACGTGCAGAAGCGGCTAACGGACGAAGAGCTGACGCTCAAACTGAGCGACAACGCGATCGAGTTCCTCACGAATCACGGCTTCGATGAGCAGTACGGCGCACGGCCGCTCAAGCGGGCGATCCAGCGCTACATCGAAGATCCGTTGTCAGAAAAGATCCTCGTTGGCGATTTCTCGAAGGGTGACGAGATAGACGTCGAGGTGGCGCCGGACGGCTCGAAGCTCGACTTCCGCGTCCCGGCGAGCGCGCCAAAGGCCTAGAACGCCGGTTGTAGGCGCGTAACCATAGGTAAGTATGTGACTTGCGGCCGGGTTCAGGTGAACCCGGCCGCTCTGTTTGTGTATATTTGCGGCGATGTTTCGCCGAATTTCTCTCGCGCTCTCGCTGAGCGCCATCTCGACTATCGCCATGGCCCAAGAGCCTGGCGGCCAATCCTCTTGCGCGGTCGCTGACACCGTCGTTGTGCGCGGCAACACGCGCGTCGACGAACCGACGATTCGCGCCGAAGCCGGGCTGATTGCTGGCACTCAGCTCAACTCCAAAGTCGTTTCCCGCGCGATAAAAGCGCTGTATGCGACGGGGCAGTTCAATCAAGTCACTATTGGATGCGAGATCGGCGCGAACAACAAGGTCGCGCTGGTTGTCGATGTGGCCGAGCGACCGCTTCTGACAGACGCCACCGTCGTCGGCGCGAAGAAGATCTCGGAGCGCTCGGTTCGCGATCATCTGGGACTCGAATTCGCCAAGCCGCTCGATCCCGCCGCGGTTACGCGCGGCATTCATCGCGTCGATTCGCTCTACGAAAAGAACGGCTTCTACCTGGCGCGCGTGCAGGCTGAGACGACGCTGGTGGACCACACGGCTCGCCTAACGTTCAAGATCGACGAAGGGAATCGACTCGCCGTTTCCGGCATTCAAGTCGAAGGAAATCGCGCAGTCAAAGACGCGGAAGTCGCGCGCTCGATGCAGATCAAGCCCGAGGGCTTCTGGTGGTGGCGCAAGGGCGAGTTCGACGACGAGAAGTACGCGGCGGACCTGGCCGAGCGTATTCCGGCGCTGTATGCGCGCCGCGGGTTCATCGACTTCCGCATAACGAAAGACACGCTGCTCATCGACCGCGATCGTGGAAAGGCGCTCGTCGATCTCAACGTCGAAGAAGGTCCGCGCTACAAGATCGGCTCGTTTGAAGTGAACGGGAATCGCCGCTTCTCATCCGAGGAGATCACGCAGTTCTATCCCTTCGACAAGGAGACGCGGACCCTAACGAGTCGCGTCACGGATTTCTTGCGCCGGCGCTCGCGCACGCCCGAGGGGATCTTCGATCAGGCCGAGTGGCAGGCTGCGACGGACAGGCTGCGCACGACATACGCCAACGAAGGGTACATCTACGCGACCGTGCGGCCCGTCGTCGAGCGACGCAAAACGGTCGACTCGATTCCAGTTGTTGATCTGCGCTGGGACATCGACGAAAAGTCGCCCGCGATCATCAACCGCATCGAGATCCTCGGCAACGACTATACGACGGAAAGCTGCATTCGCGACGCGATGATTCTCATCCCGGGTCAGGTGTTCAATCAGGAAGCGCTGATCCGGAGCTATCAGTCGATTTCCAACCTTGGCTTCTTCGAAGCGCCGATGCCGTTCCCCGACACGCGCCCCGCGAACGAGCAGGGGGACATCGATATCGTTTTTCGCGTCAAGGAAAAGCGAACCGGCAACGTGAACTTCGGCGCTTCGATGGGCCAAGGATACGGCGTCGGCGGATTCGTCGGCTTCGATCAGCCGAACTTGTTCGGCCGGTGCAAGCGTGGCTCGCTGCAATGGCAGTTCGGCCGCTACATCAACAACTTCAACCTGCAATACTACGATCCGCGGGTCCGTGAGTCGCTCATCTCGGGCAGCATCAGCGCGTACCATCAGCTGACGCGCTTCATCATCGGTGATCTCGGACGCTTCCAACAGACCGGAGCGACGCTAGGCGTCGGGTTCCAGATTCCAGGCTCGCCTTACACGCGTATTCAACTGACCTATGGTGCAGAGGGCGTGCGCCTCGGCCGCGGCGGCCTAACGGGAGAGGAGCGCAGTGAATTCGGCAGCGGATTCGCGTTCCGTTCGAACGTGGGAGCGACTGTATCGCACGATACGCGTGTGGGTCTGCCGTTCGCGGTGGGCGGCGGCATTCAATCGTTCACTGCACAGTTCAACGGCGGCCCGTTAGGCGGCGCTTACGCCTTCCAGCGCTACACGATGGAATCCCGCGCGTACGCCCCCTTGGCGCAATTCGGCGGCGGACGGCCCGGGCAGCAACCGATGACGATGTCGGTGGGTCTCACGGCAAGGGCCGGGGCCGTCGCTGGAAATACAGGTCCGTTTTTCGCATTCCAGGAGTTCGCGGTCGGCGGTGTGCAGTACACCGAAATGCTGCGCGGTTACGATGAGTTCTCCATTACGCCGCGTGGTTATCTTGCAGGCACCAGTACGTTTAATGCCCGGCGCGAATCGTTCGGCAAGGCGTTTCTAGTGACGACGGCCGAGCTCGGGTTCCGCGTCAATCAGTCGCTGTACGCGAACGCGTTTTTCGATGCCGGCAACGTTTATCGCCGAGCGCGAGAGTTCGACCCGACACGGCTATTCCGTGGAGCGGGTTTTGGGGTATCAACGGTGACGCCGCTGGGCCCGTTAGGAATCGACATCGCGTACGGGTTTGATCGAGTGGATGCCCTGGGTCGGCCGAATCCTGGCTGGAAGACCCACTTTAGACTTGGACAGCTCTTCTAGGAGCCCTCATGAAAGTGCACGTAATGCGTAGCGTCGCTGTGGCCGGCGCCACCCTTGTCGCCGTCGCGCTTGTCGCGGCCGCGCAGTCTGGCGCCCCGGCGGCGACCGCAAAAGTTGGCTTTGTCGACTCGCGCGTCATCATGGACCGCGCGCCTGGTCGTCGCGAGGCAGAGGCCCTATTCCAGCGCGAGACAGCGCCCTTCGAGGCGCAGGTCAAAACCATGAGCGACTCGCTCAACGCGATGATCGCCGCGTATCAAAAGGCGGAACCGTCGCTCGCGCAGGCTGACAAGGACAAACGTCAGAAGGACATCCGTGACAAGCAGGGCGAGTATCAGGAGCGCACGCAGAGGCTGCAGCAGCAGGCACAGGCGCGGGAAGCTGAGCTCGTCCAGCCGATCCTCGATCAGGTGCGTAAAGTGCTCGACGAGATCAGGGCCGAAGAGGGATATGCCGTGATCTTCGACCTGTCCGCCGGTGCGGGTACCGTCGTCGCCTATGACAAGAATCTCGACATCACCGAGCGCGTGATCGGACGTCTAAAGCCCGTCGCGTTAGGTGGGCCGTCGAAGCTTGACACCACGAAGCCAACAGGACGACCGGCTCCGGCGGGCGTGCGGAAGCCGCCCCCGACGCAGTGATCGTCGGCGAGCCTAACGGTGCGACGAGCAGCGGTGAGGGTGCCAGCACTCTCACCGCTGCCGACGTTGCGGCCCTGGTTGGCGGCGAATTGCGTGGAGACGGCAGCGCCGAAGTTCGTCGCGTTGCGCCGATCGATCGTGCCGCAGCCGGCGACGTAACGTTTCTGGCGAATGCTCGTTATGCGCGCTTCCTCACGGAAGCGCGCGATGGCGGGCCGGTTCTGCTGGTGTCTCCCGAGCTGGCGGAAACGCCGGGCGGGACGGCGGCGCGTATCGTCGTGGGGAAGCCGCAGGAAGCCATGCTTGAGGTTCTGCCGAGGCTGTACAGGCCAGCGTCGCTGGCCAGCGGGATCGATCCAACGGTTCGCATCGGACACGGCGCTCGTATCGGGCGAGCTGTGTTCCTGGGGCCGTTCGTCGTGATCGGTGAAGGGGCGGTTATCGGCGATGAGGCACGAGTCGAGGCGCACAGCGTCGTCGGCGCGGGTGCACAAATCGGGGCGCGCTCGCATCTCTATCCGCATGTGACGATCTACAGCGGCTCCACGTTAGGCGAGCGCGTCATCGTCCATAGCGGCTCGCGCATCGGCAGCGACGGATTCGGCTACGTCTTCCGAGACGGGGTTCACGAGAAGATTCCGCACGTCGGGCGCTGCATCATCTCGAACGACGTCGAGATCGGTGCGAATACGACGATCGATCGCGGCAGCATCGACGACACAGTCGTCGGGGCTGGAACGAAGATCGACAACCTCGTCCAGATCGGACACAACTGCCGTATCGGGAAACTCTCGCTCATCATGGCGCAGGTGGGCCTCGCAGGGTCCACATGGGTTGGCGACGGCTGCATCATCGCTGGTCAGGCGGGCCTGGGCGGGCACCTCACAGTGGGCGACGGCGCGCGGCTCGGCGCGCAGGCTGGAGTCTTCGGCGACATTCCCGCAGGCGAAACGTGGTCGGGATACCCGGCGCGGAAGCACTCGGAGTCATTGCGCGCGAGCGCCGCGCTGTTCAAGCTGTCCACGCTCATGAAGCGCATCGAGAAGCTGCTCAAGGACCACGGTTTGTGAACAGCGGTAGCAGCGCGCCGCCGCCCCCGCCGCCCTGCGAGGGAGCGAGCGGCCGCCTGACGATCGGCGGTACGGTCTCACTCGAGGGAGTCGGGTTGCACCTCGGGCGGCAGTGTCGCCTAACGTTCCATCCCGCGCGCGCTGGCGATGGTGTCGTATTCGTTCGCGCCGACCGGCCGAGTCAACGACCGATGCGCGCAACGATCGAAAACGCGCGCGAGGTAGAACGTCGCACGCAGCTCGGCGACGGTGACGATGCCGTGCACACTGTCGAGCATGTGCTTGCGGCGGTTTCTGCCGCTGAGATCGACGATATCCGCATCGAGATGGACGGGCCGGAGCCGCCGGCGCTGGACGGCAGCGCGGGGCCCTTCTTTCGAGCGCTGCGAGGCGCCGGCATCGTCGCGGCAAACAGTGCACACGCGTCGACCGCGGCGTTGCTGCGTCCCACGGTGCTGTCATTGGACAAGCCGCTACGCGTTGACGACGGCGAGTCGTGGTACGAGGCGCATCCGGCGCGCTCGCTGGCGCTCGATGTCACGATCGATTTTCCGCACCCGCTCATCGGTAGGCAGCGATGCACAGTCGACATGGGTCCCGACACGTTCGCGCGCGACCTCGCCGATGCGCGCACGTTCGGCTTCACCGACGAGCTGGATCAGCTGCGCGCTGCTGGACTGATCCGGGGTGGCTCAGTCGAGAACGCGATCGTGCTGGACTCCAATGGCAAAGGAGTGGCCGAAGGGGTCGGCGCGCTGCGCTGGCCGGATGAATTCGTTAGGCACAAAACGCTGGACTGTGTCGGTGACCTCGCGCTCGCCGGCGGCCGCATCCGCGCCCGCATCGTGGCGCATCGTCCGAGTCATCGCGGAACAATCAAACTGGTGCGTGCGCTGCTACGTCAGGCGACCAAGGAGACGTGTGTGCTCGGCATCGAAGAAATCATGAAAGTCATCCCACACCGCTATCCGTTCCTGCTCGTGGATCGCATCCTCGAGCTGGAGCCTGGTCAGCGCGTCGTGGGGCTCAAGAACGTCACGATCAACGAGCCGTTCTTCGACGGGCATTTCCCTGGGCATCCAATCATGCCGGGAGTGCTCATCATCGAAGCGATGGCGCAAGTCGGCGGCATGTTGTTAATGGGATCGATCGAAGTTCCCGAGAACAAGGTCGTCTATTTCGTGTCACTGGACGGCGTGAAGTGGCGCAAGCCTGTAAAACCCGGCGATCAATTGCGATTCGAGCTCGAAGTCGTGCAGGTGCGCGGAATCGTGTGCAAGATGCGCGGCATCGCCAAAGTCGATGGTGAAGTGGTGGCGGAGGCCGGGGAAATGGTGGCTATGCTGCGAGACAAATGACCGCGACAACGATCATTCATCCGACAGCGCTCATCGACTCGTCGGCGGAGTTGGGCGCGAATGTGCAGGTTGGGCCGTATGTGATCGTCGGTGAGCACTGCGTCGTGGGCGACGGCTGCATTCTGGAGCCGCGCGCCATCCTAGAGCGCAACGTGCGGCTGGCGCCTAACGTGAGCATCGGCGTCGGCTCGGTCATCGGTGGTGATCCGCAGGATCTCAAGTTCCAGGGTGAAGAGACGTGGGTGGAGATCGGGGAAGGGACTCGCGTGCGCGAGTACAGCACCATCAACCGTGGCACGGCCGAGTCAGGCAAGACGAGCGTTGGCAGCGCGTGCTTCCTCATGTCGTACGTGCACCTCGCGCACGACTGCCACGTTGGCGACGGCGTGATCATCTCCAACGGCACACAGGTCGCCGGTCACGTGACCATAGAAGATCGCGCGATTCTGTCCGGCCTAGTTGCGGTGCACCAATTCGTGAAGATCGGTCGCTTTGCGTTTGTGGGCGGTTGTTCGCGCGTGCAAAAGGATGTTCCACCCTTCCTGAAGGCCGTCGGCAATCCGATAAAGCTGTACGGCCTCAACTCGATCGGGCTGCAGCGCGCCGGTTTTCGTGAGGACGTCGTGCGTGAATTGAAGCGCGCGTATCGACTCTTCTTCCGCTCGGAGCTCAACTTGTCGCAAGCGATGGAGCGGGCGCACGCCGAGCTCAAGCAGTTCCCGGAAGTGGACCACTTCGTTCGCTTTTTGAGTGAGAGCGGGCGCGGCGTGGTGATGTGAGATCGGCAGCAGCCGAGCCTCGCATCGGCGTTATCGGCGCCGGCGCGTTAGGCTACCATCACGTGCGACTCCTGAGCGCGCTCGAGGGCGTGTGCTTCGTGGGATTCCACGATGTGAGTGCTGAACGCGCGGCGCAGGTCAGCAACGAGCTCAAGGTGCCGCACTACGCGGACATGGACTCGCTGCTTCGCGAGTGCGATGCTGTGACAATCGTCGTACCGACGCCGGCGCATCACGCCGTCGCGAAGAATGCACTGGAACAGGGGAAGCACGTCCTGATCGAGAAGCCGTTCACGGCGACATTGGATGAAGCGGACGACCTGCTGGCAACCGCTGCGGCATCCGGCGCGCTCATTCAAACGGGACACGTTGAGCGCTTCAATCGCGCGATCCGCGCAGCTGTGCCGTACATCGAGGCGCCGCGCTTCGTCGTGTGCGATCGTCTCGCGCCGTTCAGCCCGCGCGGCGCCGATGTCGCGGTCGTGCTCGATCTCATGATTCACGACATCGATCTGATCCTAACGCTGGTCGGAGGACACGTCGCCGACTTGGCGGCAGTCGGCGTGCCCGTCCTGAGTCCGTTCGTGGACATCGCCAACGCGCGCCTAACGTTTGCGTCGGGTGCGGTCGCGAATATCACGGCGAGCCGCGTGTCTGTGGAGCGCACTCGCAAGCTGCGCATCTTTCAAGCGAGCGGGTACATGTCACTCGACCTGGCCACCGGCCAGGGTGTGTATTACCGCCTTCGCAAGGGCGTCGATCTCGCTGAGCTGGCGCGCGGTCCACTCGCCGTCGATGCCTTTGTCGAACGCATCTCGCTCAGCGCGCCTGAAGCCGAGCCGCTGCGGCTGGAATTCGAGAGCTTTGCCGCCGCTGTTCGTGGCGAGGCGCCGGTCGTCGTAAGCGGTGAAGATGGAAGGGAAGCGCTGGACGTTGCGCTTCGCATCGTGCGCGAAATCGAGCGCTCGCTGCCGGCCCTGGCTGGTGGGGCGTTGGCGACGGACTCGCGCGTGACCTAACGCCTGAGCGCAACGCCGTGCGCGAAGTGCTCATCGTCGCCGGAGAAGCATCGGGCGACCTGCACGCTGCAGGCTTTGCCGGCGCACTTCGAGCGTTGCGTCCAGATCTCGCTCTCGTCGGCGTCGGTGGTGCGGCGATGGAGCGGGCCGGAGTAAAGCTGCTCGAGCGGACGGATACGCTGGCCGTGATGGGCTTCGTCGAAGTACTGCGGCAGATTCCGCATCACTACCGCCTCCTCAAGTCGTTAGGCGATCGTCTGCGGAGCGGATCGGTCGCGCTCGTCGTGCTGATCGACTATCCCGGCTTCAACATGCGCCTGGCGCGCGTTGCGCGGGCCGCGGGCGTACCGGTGCTGTACTACATCACACCGCAAGTATGGGCTTGGGGTGCCGATCGTCTGCCGCGTCTCGCACAATTGATTACGAAAGCCGCCGTCATCCTTCCGTTCGAAGGGCCGCTGCTGCGCGGAGCGGGCGTCGACGCCACGTTCGTCGGCCACCCGCTGCTCGACCACGCCGCAGAATCGCCTGGACGCGATGCGGCGCGTGAAGCGTTGGGTTTCAAGCCAGAGGATCAGGTGCTCGCGATGTTCCCCGGTTCGCGCAGGCAAGAGATCGAGCGCCACTTGAGCGCGTTCGTGGAGACGGGGCGACGCCTGCAGCACTCGGTACCCGGTTTGCGCGTTGTTGTCAGCGTGGCGCCAGGTATGACAATCGACGCGTCGCGCTGCCCATATCCGCAGGTGCCGAACCAGTCGCAGACCGTGTTGCGCGCCGCGGACGCGGCTTTGTGCAAGAGCGGCACCGTGACGCTGGAGGCGGCTGTTGCCGGCTGCCCGCTGATCATCGCGTATCGCACGTCGCGCCTAACGTACGCGCTCGCTCGCCGCGTGGTGCGCATTCCGCATATCGGCCTCGTGAATGTCGTGGCAGGGAAGGAAGTGGCGCCGGAGTTCGTGCAGGGAGAGATGCGCGCTGATACGATGGCGGCAGCGCTGCAGTCATTGCTGGAGCGAGAATCTCCCGCGCGGTTGGCCATGCTCGACGCGCTGCGTACCGTGCGCGCGCAGTTAGGCAGCCCGGGCGCGGCAACGCGCGTCGCCGACCTCGCGAACGAACTGGTATCCGCGTGAGCGACGAGCGCGAGCAGAAGAAGCAGCGTCGCATCCGCTGGGCGGCTCGGCTCGGTCCCGTTCTGGTCCGCACGCTCGCGAGAACCTGGCGGGTTTCCGCGATCAATCAGCGGGGGTTCCAGGAGCGTCGCCGAGCGCGGCAGCCCGTGATATTCGCCTTCTGGCATGCGCACATACTTCCGCTGGTGTGGCAGCACCGCGATGAAGGCGTCGCTGTGCTCATCAGCGAGCATGCCGACGGTGAGATCATCGCACGAATATGTGAAGCGTTAGGCTACCGCACCGTGCGCGGATCGACGTCGCGCGGTGGGGTGCGGGCGCTAGTCGAGATCGATCGGCAGCTGGAGCAGGGGATCGACGTTGCCTTCACGCCCGACGGCCCGCGCGGTCCCGCGCGCTCAATCGCTCCTGGCGTCGTTCACGCGGCACAGCGCGCCAACGCGCCGATCATTCCAATCGACGTGCGAGCATCGCGCGCATGGCGGCTCAGGACGTGGGATCGCTTCATGATTCCAAAGCCGTTCGCTCGCGTGACGATTCGCTACGGCGATCCGCACGAAGTGCCCAGTAAAGAAAAGGGGGGAAACATCGACGCTGAAACGGAGCGGCTCGCGTCGACATTCGAGGCGCTGGCATCTGTCGATGTCTGATTCGTCGCTGGCGGATCGCATTTGGTACGGCGCGGGTGCCGGTGCCGCGTTCGGCCGGGCAGCTCTTGCGCCGTTGAGCCTCGCGTTTGGCGCCGTCGTGCGGGCGCGCAATGCGCTGTACGACGCCGGAGTGTTCCAAAGTGCGGCGCCGACGATCCCCGTGCTGAGCGTCGGCAACCTGAGCGTCGGGGGGACGGGGAAGACGCCACTCGCGGCGTACCTGGCGCTGCGCCTCAAGACCGCAGGGGCCAAGCCGGCGCTCGTTATGCGTGGTGTGGGCGATGACGAGTCGCGTGCGTACGCGGTCCTCGCGCCTAACGTGCCCGTCATCGCGGATGTTGACCGCGTGCGCGGTGTCCAGTCGGCCGCGGGCCGCGGGTGTGACGTAGCTGTTCTGGATGACGCCTTTCAGCATCGCCGCGTACGGCGCGACCTGGACATTGTTGTGCTCAGCGCGGACCGAAACGCCGAGCGTCTCTTGCCGGCCGGTCCACTGCGCGAGCCGGTGGCGAGTCTTGCCCGAGCGCACTGCGCGGTGATCACGCGAAAGGCCGTGTCGCTCGACATCGCGCAGCGTGTGAGCGAGCGCGTGCGGCGTGCGTTCCCAAAGCTCGCGTTGCTCCAGGTTGCGCTGAAACCAGTCGCGCTCGTTGCCTCGGAGTCCGGCGACGAGCGGTCCATCGAGAGCCTGCGTGGGCAGCGGGTGCTCGCCATTGCCGGCATCGGCGATCCGGATGCGTTCTTCGAGCAGCTTGGTGCGCACGGCGGCACTGTCCAACGACGTACCTATGCGGATCATCACGCCTATACGGACGGCGACGCAGCCTCCTTGGCCACCAGTGCCGCCGGCTTCGACCTAGTCGTCTGTACGCTGAAAGACGCCGTAAAGCTTGGCCCTCGTTGGCCTCGCCAAGCACCCAGCCTGTGGTATGTTTCTCAGCGCCTAGACGTCGAAGAGGGGGAGTCTGAACTAGAGCGTATGCTCGCCCGCCTGTTAGACTTGCGTCACTCCTACCGCCTATAGAGCCGACGTTTGTTCGGCTGCACTTCCTCTCATGGCCACCGACCTCAGACTTTCTACCCACAGCATCGTTCAGCCGGACAAAGACCGGTTCCTTACAACTCCTGAAGAGAACCCGTTCGAGGCGATGATGTCGCGCTTCGACCGCGCGGCGGAGTTGTTGGATCTGGAGCCCGGCTTATACAAGGTCCTGAGAAAACCCGAGAAGCAGATCATCGTCGCGTGCCCGATCATGATGGACAGCGGCGAGATCGAGGTCTTCACCGGCATCCGCGTGTTGTACAACACGTCGCGAGGCCCAGCGAAGGGCGGTATCCGCTTCGACATGCAGGTTTCGTTGGACGAAGTCACGGCGCTGGCGGCGTGGATGACGTGGAAATGCGCTGTCGTGAACGTGCCCTTCGGCGGCGCCAAAGGTGGCGTGATCTGCGATCCGCTGCGCATGAGCGTGGGCGAGCTGGAGCGTCTCACGCGACGCTACACGTCAGGCATCATTTCCACGTTAGGCCCCGACAGCGATGTCCCGGCGCCGGATGTGAACACGAACGAGCGCGTCATGGCGTGGATCATGGACACGTACTCCATGCACGTGCGTCATACAGTCACCGCGGTGGTGACGGGCAAACCCGTCGAGATGGGTGGCTCGTTAGGCAGACGCGAAGCGACGGGCCGCGGCTGCATGTTTGTCACTAAGGAAGCGCTCACGCATCTCGGAATGAGCGTACGCGGGACGACTGTCGCTGTGCAGGGCTTCGGTAACGTCGGCTCGGTCACCGCGCAATTGCTCGCGCGCGAGGGTTGCAAAATCGTCGCGGTCAGCGATCGAACAGGGGGCATTTACAATCCGGCTGGTATAGACATCGACGATGCCTCCGCGTGGGTGAAGCAACACCGCACCCTCGAGGCGTATCCCAAGGGAGACCACATCACCAACGACGAATTGCTGCTGCTCGACGTGGATGTGCTGGTCCCCGCGGCGCTTGAAAACGTCATCACCACGCGCAACGCGCCAAAGATTCGCGCCAAGATCATCTGCGAAGGCGCCAATGGACCAACAACGGCTGCGGCGGACGCGATCCTCGATGAGAAAGGGATCTTCGTCATCCCGGACATTCTGGCGAACGCAGGTGGCGTAACAGTGTCGTACTTCGAATGGGTGCAGGACCGAGGCGGATACTTCTGGAGTGAAGACACAGTGAACGAACGGCTGCGCGACATCATGGTGCGCGGCTTCAAGGATTGCCTGGAGCTGTCGCGACAGCACAAGGTGAACATGAGAACGGCTGCGTACATGCTGTCCATTAGCCGCGTGGCGACAGTGCACCGGTTGCGCGGGATCTACGCCTAACGAGCAGGTCAGAGGTCAGAGGTCAGAGCGTGCGGTTTCGGCTTTGCGTCGTTGGCCGGCCGCGGGATGCGGCGCTTGCTGCCTCGATCGCTGAATACGAAAAGCGCGCGACGCGCTATTGGCCTTTGGACGTCCGCGAAGTGAAGGCTGCCGCGCTGAGCGGCAACGATACGGACTCGACGCGCGACACCGAAAGCGAGCGGCTGCTCGCGGCGGCTGGCGACGCAGTGCTGATTGTGTGCGATGAACGCGGCAAGAGCTTCACGTCTCGTGAATTCGCGGACTGGATGCAGAAGCAGCGTGAAGCCGCGCGCGACGTCGCGTTCGTTATTGGCGGCGCGTTCGGAGTGAACGACGACATGCGCCGGCGCGCAAAGCAGCTGCTCGCCCTCGCGCCTTGGACGTTGCCGCACGAACTGTCGCGCCTCGTGCTGGCGGAGCAGCTGTATCGCGCGGGGACGATTCTCAAAGGCGAGCCGTACCACAAGTAATGGCCGCGGGTGAGATTATACGCCGCGCGGCTCATCGCGACCGCGCCGATCAGGCCAGTGGAGAGCTATTGGACGAACCGCGCGTGATCACCGAGTCGCTCGGAGGAAGCCCGCTCGCACGGCTGGCCGTGGAAGAGCGCGCGCCGGACGACTGGTTCCCGCGTCGACCGCACAGCCCTAACGAGTGGCGTGAACGAGCCCTGCGCGTGCGCTCCGAGAGCGACGCGAAGTGGGCCGAGCGAATTGCGCCGGCGCTCGTGCATCGCGCGGAATCGCGGCAGCGACTCGCGCGGGTGATAGCGGAGAAGGGGATCGTCGTCACGACGGGCCAACAGCCGGGACTCTTCGGTGGGCCGATTTACACGACGGCGAAAGCCTTATCCGCGCTCGCTCTGGCCGATGCGATCCAGGCAGCGACAGGAATTCCCACGGCGCCGATCTTCTGGGCCGCGACCGACGATGCGGATTTTGCCGAGGCGGCGTCGACCGTCGTTGTTGTCGATGGCACTGCGCAAGAGCTGCGGATCGCGCGCGATCCGACCACTGACGGCAATCCGCTCTATGCTGTGCCGCTGCCGCGCGTCGACGCGTTGATCGCGCGGCTCGAGGAAGCGAGTGGCAGCAGTCCAGATGCGCGGCCTATCTCGCTTGTTAGGCATTCGTATAGCGATGGTCACACGATCGGATCCGCATACGTCGAGTTGTTGGCGGACTTGCTCGGACCGCTCGGGATCGCGATTCTCGACGCGGGCCACGCCGCGGTACGCGCTGCCGGCCACGTCGTTCTGCAAAAAGCCCTGGAAAACGCAGCGCTCGTCGAACGGGCCGTCAGCGCTCGCGAAGGAGCGATCCGCAACGCGGGCTTCGAGCCGCAAGTAGAGAGTCTCGTCGGTCGCAGCCTTGTGTTCGACGTGCGCAACAGCAAGGTGCGCGTGCCGATCGACAAGGCGGTGGAAGTGGTGCGCCGAGCGAAGCCTGGAGATCTGTCGCCTAACGTGTTGCTGCGACCGGTCGTCGAGCGAGCGATCCTGCCAACGGTCGCTTATGTCGCCGGGCCGGGCGAGTTGGCGTACTTCGCGCAGACGAGTGCAGTCGCCGAGGCGTTGGGCGTGGCGGTTCCGCTCGGCGTTCCGCGCTGGTCAGTCACGATCATCGAACCGCACGTCGAGAAGATCGCTGTGGAGTTCGGACTCAAGATCACGGATCTGGCGACGCTGCACACGGTCGAGGCGGCGATGGCGCGACAAGTCGTCCCGCGATCCGTGGCTGAAGAGGTACGCGCCTTACGCGGCGCGATCGACGAGCGGTTGTACGACCTGCAGGAGGAAGTTGGCGCGGACTCGAGCGTCCCGCTCAGCCCCGAGGCGATCGAAGGCGCGCGTCGCGCGCTGCAACTGCGTGTCGACCGTCTCGAGCGCCGCGTGCTGGCTGCAGCGAAGCATGTGGATCGTGCGCGCCTGAGGCGTGTCGCGGCTGCGGCGGCGTCAGTCTATCCATTGAGCAAACGCCAGGAGCGCACGGCAAACCTCATCCCGTTCCTTGCTCGTTATGGCATGAAGCTGGTGGACGCCATGCGTCGTGAGGCTGCGTCGCACGCGCAGCGCTTGCTGAACGGGCAGCCGATGCCGTGACGGATCCGACGCCGGCTGGAGACGAACCGCTTCCGGTAGTCGAGGACACCGCAACCAAGGCATCCGCCGCGCCGGCCCTCTTCGTCGCGGCCGGAATACTCGCCAGCCGGCTCGCTGGTTTCGTTAGGCAGCGCGTCTTCGCGCATTTCTTCGGCGCAACTGACGCGGCGGACGCGTTTTCGGTGGCGTTTCGCATCCCAAACCTGCTGCAGAATCTCCTGGGCGAAGGAGTCCTATCAGGATCGTTTATCCCGGTATATGCCTCTCTTCGGGCCAGAGGAGATGACCGGGAGCGGCGCGCTGTCGCCTCCGCGGTCTTGTGGCTGCTGATACTCGGCTCGGCCGTCGTCGTGCTCGCGGGCGTCTTGCTGGCGCCCTGGCTCGTCGATCTCGTCAGCCCCGGATTCGAGGGAGCGAAGCGCGACCTAACGATCACGCTGGTGCGCATCCTCTATCCCGGCGCCGGCCTGCTCGTCTGGTCGGCGTGGTGCCTCGGCGTTCTCAATAGCCACGGGCGCTTCTTCCTCTCCTACGCAGCGCCAGTCGTGTGGAACGCGGCGATGATCGTCGCGCTCATCATGCGCGGCCCCGGGCAGGACGTCAGCTCGCTCGCCGTCGAGCTGGCATGGGCGAGCGTCATCGGAAGCGCTCTCGTGCTCGGGCTGCAGCTTCCGTCCGTGCTGCGGCTGCTGGGTGGCTTGCACGCCACGTTAGGCAGGACATCGGACCACGTGCGCACGGTCGTGCGAAACTTCGCGCCCGCTGTCCTGGGCCGCGGCGTGGTGCAGGTGAGCGCGTACGTAGACATCGCGATCGCATCGCTCATCGCGACCGGCGCCGCGGCGATCCTGAGTTACGCTCAGATGCTCTACCTACTTCCCGTTAGCCTGTTCGGCATGTCCGTCACGGCTGCCGAGCTGCCGGCCATGTCGAGTGGACATGGTAGCGACGAGGAAATCGCTCGACACATCCGCACTCGGCTCATCGGTGGGTTGGACCGCATCGCGTTTTTCGTTGTGCCGTCAGCGGTGGCCTTTCTGGTGCTGGGCGATTTGCTCGCTGCGATCTTGTATCGCGGCGGCAGGTTCGGCGCCGCCGAGAGCGCATGGGTCTGGCGCGCGTTAGGCGGGGCGGCCATTGGACTCATCGCGGCGACGAGCGGACGTCTGTACGCGTCGGCGTTTTACGCCCTGCGCGACACGCGCACGCCGGTACGCTTCGCCATGGTACGCGTCGCGCTGAGCCTCACTGTTGGACTGCTGCTCGCGGTTTTGCTACCGCGGGTGCTCGAGCTCGATCGGCTGTGGGGTGTTGCCGGTCTCACGGTGGCCTCGAGCGCCGGCGCTTGGGTTGAATTCGGACTCCTGCGGCGGGCGCTTGCAAAGCGGGTCGGGGCCATCGACACCAGCATGAGCCGAGTCGCCAAACTCTGGCTCTCCGCAGTGCTCGCTGCGGCCGCGACATGGCTCGTGCAGTTGCCGCTCAAGGGTCGCGGCGGAGTTGTCGTAGCGCTGTTGCTTGTCCTGCTGTACGGCGCCGGCTATCTCGTGATCACATGGAGCTTTGGCTTCCGGCAAATCGCCTGGGCTGCATCACGCATAAGCCGCCTTCGCCGGGGTCGCGCGACCTGATTAGGCTTCACGAAGACCCTAGCTGAAGCTTCGTGCAGGTTTCTTCCAAGATCGCAGACAAAATTCCGCACCTTCCCGAGTCGCCGGGCGTGTACCTGATGAAGGACCGCTTAGGCGAGGTGATTTACGTCGGGAAGGCCAAGCGCTTGCGCTCGCGCGTGCGGAGCTATTTCGGCATCGATCACGGCGAGAACCCCAAGACGTCGCGGCTGGTTCGACTTGCCGACGACTTCGAGACGATCGTCCTACCCGACGAAGCGCACGCGCTGATTCTCGAAGCCAATCTCATCAAGGAGTATCGCCCGCGCTTCAACATCCAGCTGCGCGACGACAAGTCGTATCCGCACATCAAGGTCACGCTGCAGGAGCCGTTTCCGCGAGTGATCGTCACGCGGCGTTTACTGAACGACGGCGCGAGATACTTCGGACCCTACACCGATGTGGGAGCGATGCGGCGCGCGCTGCAGGTGGTGCGACGAATCTTCACGGTGCGCTCCTGCAACTACGACCTGCCTAACGACGCTCCAGAGCGTCCATGCCTGGACTACCACATCGGCAAGTGCAAGGCGCCGTGCGTAGGTTGGCAGAGCGTCGCGGACTATCGTGTCATGATCGACGAGGTCGTGCTCTTCCTCGAAGGGAAGACATCGGAAGTCATCCAGCGTGTGCGCGAACGCATGAACGCGGCCGCGGACGCGACTGATTTCGAGCGCGCCGCCGAGTTGCGCGATGCGCTGTTCCGTTTGGAGCGGCTCGAGGAACCGAAGGTCGTTGTCCAGGTCGATGGCGGCGATCGCGACGTGGTCGGGTACGCGCGCGACGGCGACGACGCATGCGTTACGATCCTTCGATTCCGCGGCGGGAGGCTTCTGGCGCGTGACCATCGCATGCTCGACAACATCGAAGGAGAGGACGACGCGTCCGTGTTGACAGCGTATCTGACGCGCAGCTACGTGCTGGAACAAGAGCGCGCCGGCGAGCTGCTCGTGCCGTTTGATTTTGAGGATCGCGAGGCGCTGGAGACGACGCTCAAGACCACACGGGTTGCAGCACCGCAACGCGGCCCCAAGCGCGAATTAGTATCACTTGCCGACGAAAACGCGCGACATCTGCTCGAGGAGCTCAAGATCGCCGCAGACGAAGCCGGAGAGCGAGCAATCAGCCCCATCTACGATTTGCAGCGTGAGCTCGGGTTGCTCGTCGTGCCGCGTCGCCTCGTCTGCTTCGACATCTCGACGGCTCAAGGGCGAGATACGGTAGGGTCCTGCGTGTGGTTCGAGAATGGACGCGCGAAGCGCGCGGAGTATCGCAAGTTCCGAATCAAGACAGTCGAAGGAACCGATGACTTCGCGGCGATGGCCGAAGTCGTCGGGCGATACTTTCGACGTCGCATCGAGGAACAGGAGGCGCTCCCAGACCTCGTCGTCGTTGACGGCGGCAAGGGGCAGCTCAACGCGGCGCACGGCGCTCTCGCAGCGTTAGGCCAGGGCGATTTGCCGATCGTGAGTCTCGCCAAACGCGAAGAAGAGGTGTACATCCTCGGCCGCATGGATCCGCTCGGGATTTCACGGCGTTCGAGCGCGCTGCGTCTGCTTCAGCAAGCGCGCGACGAGGCCCATCGCTTTGCGGTGACGTACAACCGACAGCGCCGCGCGATGCGCACCGTGACGTCAGAGCTGCTCAAGGTCCCAGGCGTTGGGCCGGCGAAGCGTCGCGCGTTGCTCAGCGCGTTCGGGAGTTTGCAGAGTGTGCGTGAGGCGACTGTTCAAGACATCGCTGCACTACCTGGCTTTTCAGAGGCGTCGGCGAAACGCTTGCTCGATGCCTTACGAGATCCAAGTGACGCTAACGTGACTATCGAGGCGCCGCTCCCGACCGAAGAATTGCCCGTCGCAAATTCCGTTGAATCGGCCACGCCTGACGAGCAACCTGTCAGCGATGGCTCTGACCTCTGACCTGTGACCTGTGCTTAGCTGGACTCTCGTCTGTTCCAACTGCGGCAACACCGAATCGCAGTCTGCTCGCGTCGGACTTTGCCCCGTCTGCTCGCAGCCCTATCTCGCGCGCTTCGGAAACGAGCGACCGGCACGACCGACTGGAGGTCGCTGGGACATGTGGCGCTACTCGGCGGCGCTCCCGATGTCCGATGGCGATGCGCCCATTTCGTTAGGCGAAGGCTGCACGCCGCTCATCGAGCTGCCGGCTCTCGCCAAGGAAGTCGGAGTGCGACGCGTGTGGATCAAGGACGAAGGCGTCAATCCCACGGCGTCTTTCAAGGCACGCGGATTGAGCGCCGCTGTGACTCGCGCACGAGCGAACGGCGTAAAAGGGCTCGTTGTGCCGACGGCCGGCAACGCCGGGGCTGCGCTCGCAGCCTACGGCGCGGCGGCTGGACTGCCAGTGCGCGTGTTCGCTCCAGAGACGACTCCGCGGCCCATTCTCGATATCGTGCGGGCCATGGGAAGCGCCGTCGAGCTGGAGCTCGTCCAAGGGCACATCGGGGATGCCGGCAAGCGTTCGCTCGCCTTTGCGAACGAAAGCGGCTTCTTCAACGTCGCCACGTTGCGCGAGCCGTATCGCGTGGAAGGCAACAAGACGTTAGGCATCGAGCTCGCCGAGCAGCTGCAGTGGCGTTTGCCGGACGTTGTCGTGTATCCCACTGGAGGTGGCGAAGGCGTCATCGGCATCTGGAAGGCGATGCTGGAGATGCGAGAGTGGGGCTGGCTGCCGGCCGATACGAAACTCTCTCGCATCGTTGTCGCCCAGAGCGCCGGCTGCGCGCCGATTGTGCGGGCGTGGGAGTCCGGCGCCGACCGAGCAACGCCGTGGGAGAATCCAGTCACCTACGCCGCGGGGCTACGCGTTCCAGGACCGTTGGGAGACCGACTCGTCCTACGAGCCATAGCCGAAACCAACGGATCGGCGGCATCGGCGACTGAAGACGAAATACGCGCCGCGACGCGGAGGCTGTCGGAACTGAGCGGGATCGATGCGGCCCCGGAAGGCGGCTGCGCCGTCGCGGTCACGAGCAAGCTCGTCCGCGAAGGGTCGATCGCCAAGACGGACGAGGTCGTGATCTACAATACCGGCTCGGGGGCTTCCTACCGTGCTTAGCTGCTGTCAGCTGCCACCCGTCGTCCGACAGCCATGCTGAATCCGCGATGATCGCGATCCTAGATCCATTCAGCGGGATATCCGGCGATATGACGCTGGGTGCGCTGATCGAGGTCGGCCTGGAGCCACAGTGGCTGCACATGCTTCCACAGAGACTTGGCCTCCCGGACGTGCAGGTGCGCGTCAACAAGACAGAACGCGGCCACATCGCGTGCACAAAGGTCGATTTCGAAATCCCGCCGCAGCCGCACGGGCGCCACCTCGCGGAAATCACTGAGATCGTCAACAAGAGCGAAGCGCCAGACGGCGTAAAGGCGCGCGCGGTGCAAGCCTTCCGCACGCTCGCGACAGTTGAAGGTGCGATGCACGGAGTTGAGCCGGAGCACGTGCATCTTCACGAGGTCGGCGCTGTCGACGCGATTCTCGACATCGTGGGCGCGATATGGGGCTTCGAGGTCCTCGGCGTCACCCGCGTGCACTGCGGCACGATCTCGTTAGGCGACGGCTTCGTACGCGCTGCGCATGGAACGCTCCCGGTCCCGGCCCCCGCCACGCTCCGCCTCCTCGAGGGCCACGTCGTGCGGATGGGGCCGCCCGGGTCCGGTGAGCTTGTCACCCCAACGGGCGCCGCCCTCATTCGCGTATTGAGCGAAGGTCCGCCACCGCAGACGATCATACCGCGACGAGACGGCTATGGCGCTGGAACCAAGGAGCTTCAGGGACGGCCTAACGTTTTGCGCCTCATCCTGGCCGACCCCGTGCCCGCGCACGGCACCGGCCTCGAATATGTTGTGCAACTCGCGACTGACATCGACGACATGACCGCTGAGCACATCGCGGTCGCGGCTGACGCATTGCGTGCCGAGGGAGCACTCGATGTTATTGTGTCGCCTGTCCACATGAAAAAGGGCCGGCTCGGGTCGCGAATCGAGATCCTGGCTCAACCACACGACGCCGCTCGGCTGGAGCAAGCGCTCTTCGCGCACACGACGACGCTAGGCGTCCGCCGGGTTCCGATCGAGCGGTCCGTGCTCGTGCGCGAGGAGCGCAAAATCAGAGTGCTGGATCATGATGTCCGGCTCAAAGTGGCCACACTTCCCAACGGGGAGCGGCGGGTGAAGCCGGAGCTGGAAGACCTGAAAAAGCTTGCACTTGAAAGCGGTCGCCCTGTAGCAGAGTTGGCCGCGTTGGCGCTAACGTTGTCGGAACGCGAATAACCAAGCCCGTGTACCAATTTCACTGCGTGCCGGAAAGCACGCCCCGCTCAACACCTCTAGGAGAATTCGAAATGCCACACGCCCGCAACTTCGCAATCGGGGCGGTGTTTGCTGTGCTCCTCACCGGCACAGCCGCTGCGCAAGCTGGTGCCAAGTGTGAGATCGATGAGAGCAAGCCGAAGCCCGTCAAAGAGGCGGCGAATTCAGTCGTCAAGGCCGAGTTAATCGGCAAGCCTGAAGACAAAGTGAAGAACCTGCAGAGCGCCGTGAAAACGCTCACGCAGAACTGGGATAAGATCGACAACTCGGTCGGCCGCAGCTTCGTCTACGGCAAGGCGTTGGTGAACTTCGCCATCGTGCCTAACGGGGGCGAGGTGATCTCTCGTCAGACGGCCGGTTTTGCCACGAGTCCTGAAGGGCAGATCGATCTGCTGGCTGCCGCTGACACTGCGTTCGACGTCGTCGAAGCCGCGATGCCGCAGTGCAAAGACGAGACTGAAGCGTATCGCCGCCGCGCGGCTGCGCCGCTGCTCGACAAGGCGGTGAACGCCTACAACGCTCGCTCGCTCGATTCGGCAGTGATGCTCGCCGAGCGCGCCCTCGTCGTGTACGACAATTACAAGTACTCGCACATTGCGTACAACGTGCTGGGCAACGTCAAGCAGACCAATAACGACATGCCCGGAGCGATCGACGCGTTCCACAAGATGGTCGTGCTCATGGCGCAGGACACGTCTCAGGTCGATGAGCGCAAAGCCGTCACGATGAGCCTCGTGCAGATGATGGCTTCTCACGCTGAAACGCTGGAAGGCGCCGAGAAGACCAAGATGCTGAACAGCGCCGCGTCGCTTCTCGAAGCGACGATCAAGGAATTCCCGAGCGAGGCTAAGGCAGAAGCGGAGCTCGCGCGCATCAAGATGATGGCGGGCGACAGCACGCTCGCCAATGCGCTGTTTGCGAGAATGGCCGCGGACCCTGAGAAGTATTCGTACTCCGACCTCTTTGAAGGTGGCGTCGCCGCCTTCCGCAGCGGCAAGAAAGTGGAAGCGATCAAACTGTTCGACGTCGGTTTGAAGAAGAACCCGTACTACCGCGACGGTCTGTTCAACCTGGCGACCATTCTGGATCAGGCGCAGGAGCACGACCGCATGCCGCCCGTCCTAGCGACGCTGCAGACTGTCGACCCCGAGAACCCTGAGGTCTACCAGCTCTGGGCGCTGTATTACAGAAAGAAGGCCGAGCAGGCGCGCGATGCAGCGAAGGGAAAGCCGCAGACGGCACCTGAAGTGAAGACGTTCCAGATGGTGAACGACTCGCTCCTCAAGTACTTCAACCGCTACAACGAAGCCACGGTCCGCGTGTCATTCACGCTGTTCGCTCACGACGGCAACAAGCACACGCTTGGTGGCATGGTCGAGAACAAAGGGAAAGAGGCAAAGAGCTTCACGCTCAAGTTCGACTTCCTGAACGAGAAGGGTGAGAGCGTCACCAGCAAAGAGGCGACAGTAGAAGGTGTGGAGGCCGGTCGCAGCAAGTCGTTCCGGCTCGAGGTGGAGGGCCCCGGTATCATCGCCTTCAAGTACGCACCGTTGAATCCGCAGTGACCGTCGCCTAACGGCGATGCCAAACGGCGCGGGCTTGCGAGCTCGCGCCGTTTGACTTTCTTCCCCTTGATCATGCGCTCGATGTCACGCGTGACAACTTGTTGCGCTGCATTGCTTTCGGGACTCTGAGGTGCTACGTTGCTTGAAGCTCGGCAGCGCCTTTTGAGGCGACGAGCTGCCGCTCCCACTTCGCCTCAATATGGTCCGCGTCGCACGTGTTGCCTCACCAAGCATCGCAGAGGAATTGGGCATCGTCCCCGGCACCGAATTCCTCACGATCGGTGGCCGTGCGCTCGATGATTTCCTCGACTGGGAGTTCCTGAGCGCAGACGAGAGCATCGAGCTCGAGGCGCGGTACCCGTCAGGCGAAACCGTCGTCTACGAAATCGAGCGCGACCTGAGCGAGCCGATCGGTGTCGAGCTGGAGCCGCCCACAGTTAGGCGCTGCGCCAATCGCTGCGAGTTTTGCTTCATCGAAGGACTTCCAAAGGGACTGCGCAAACCGCTCTACATCCGTGACGACGACTACCGGCTTTCGTTCGCGTACGGAAACTTCGCGACGCTCTCTAACCTCAAGGAGCGCGACTACCAGCGCATCCTCGACTATCGGCTTTCGCCGCTCTACGTGTCGGTTCACGCGACGCCGTGGGAGGCGCGCAAGAAGCTGCTGAACAACCCGCGCGTACCTAACGTGATCGAGCAGCTCACGCGGCTCGCAGACGGCGGCATTCGGTTTCACTGCCAGATGGTCATCGTGCCAGGCTTGAACGACGGCGAGGTGCTCGAGCAATCGCTCGCGGATCTCTGGGCCTTCGGAGATTCCGTGCTTTCGGTCGCGATCGTGCCTGTCGGCCTGACTCAGTTCTCACATCTGTACACAGGCAAGTCGATGTCGCCTGACGCCGCGGAACGACTAGTCAGTACGGCGGAACGATGGGGCAAGCGTGCACGGGCTGAACGCGGCGAGACATGGGTCTTCGGGTCCGACGAGCTGTATCTCCTGGCCGGACGCTCGCTGCCGGGCCGCGAGTTTTACGGTGAGTTCGCGCAGATCGAAAATGGCGTTGGCGCAGTGGCGCATCTGCGCGCGCGAATCGCCGATCATCTTGATGAGCTGCCGCGCCTCGATGGCTGCCGCATCGCGGTCGTCACTGGAACGGCGATGGCGCCGATGATGCCAGAGCTGCTGGACAGCATCGCGCAGCGCACCGGCGCACGCCTCGAGCTCGTTCCAATGGTGAATTCGCTCTTCGGCGCGACAACGACGACGGCTGGCTTGCTCGTCGGGGCCGACATTCGCTCGGCGCTCGTTGGGCGCTTCGACGTGGATTTTGCGCTGATCCCCGCGGAATCGATCAACGAGAACGGCGTCTTTCTCGACGACGACACGCTGAGCGCTGTGCGTGAGGCGTGCTCGGTTCCGGTTTTTCCGTCGTACGATTTCATCGACGCGCTGTCCGGCGAGGCGTTGCACGCGCGCCCGGTCGGCGCTGACGCGGCCTAACGGGTCAAGAGAAGCGCGATGCGCACACCCGTCGTCGCAATCGTCGGCAGGCCGAACGTAGGTAAGTCTGCGCTCTTCAACCGCATCGTCGGCACACAAGCCGCAATCGT